>CAWUWQ010000213.1:0-9073 GCA_963926065.1 uncultured Algoriphagus sp. | reverse complement strand
ACTCATCAACTTGGAACAAAACCTTGCTCCAAAATCCTTAAAAGCCAAGGTTGGGCCATGAAAAAGCTCCAAGCTGAAGACATCTTCCTTTACTTCTACCAATGGCGCATCAAAGACCAACGTATGGTCTACCAATTCCTTGATTTGCGAATCAGAAATCGTTGAAGAAAAAAGTGCTCCAATGACTTTATAGCCTATTTCATGAAAAGTCATCTCTGAAAACTTGGCAAAGAATGAGGCCTCCAAAACAGGAATTGTCTCAGGCATATACAAACCTTGATCAGGAGCTAGTCCTTTAACTACCGCTTCGGATAAGTTTACTAGATGTGTGGGATTTGAAGTGCTGTAAAATTTCATGCAAATTCGATTGTGAGGTTTAGCTCAAGTTTTTTGACTCATTCCTGAATCACATACGCTCCTTGGGTGTTGATTTTGGAGAAATAGATATCTACCTCCAAACCGATGGTTTGATAGATTTCTTGTGCTGCTGAAGCAATTTTTGCTGAGGTTTCAGCTCCTTTTGAAAGTGCAAAAAGCGTTGGACCAGACCCTGAAATACCCATTCCCAATGCACCTGCATCTTTCAGAGTCTCTCGGATCTCATAAAACCCTGGAATTAAAACTGCCCTATAAGGTTCTGCGATCACATCTTTGAGTGATCGCGAGATCAATTCATAATCTTCCTGATACAAGCCGGCGATGAATCCTGCGACATTTCCCGATTGGATTGTAGATACTTTCATCGGAACTTGATCCCTTAGAACTGAGCGTGAATCTGCAGTATTCAATTCAAAATGAGGATGTAAAAGGGTACAGTATAATTCGTCAGGCACATGAAGCTTGATCACATCCAATGGATGATAATCCCGAATCAGTACAAATCCTCCCATTAAACTTGGCGCTACATTATCTGCATGACCAGCTCCACAAGCTACTTTTTCAGCAGCGATAGCAAAAGGGAGCAGATCTTTCGTCTCGAAGGGATTTCCCAATAGTTCGTTTGCAGCCACCAAAGCAGCTACAGCACTGGCGGCACTTGAACCCATACCCGAACCAAGTGGAAGTCCTTTTTTTAAATAAATATCAATTCCGGGATTGATACCCATTTCATCCAACATAGCTTGAATAGCAACCGCACAGGTGTTTTTTGTGGCTTCCAAGGGCAATCTTCCCTCATCTCCTTCAATGGAGACGACACAAAGCCCTGGCTCATTTTTGATCACCAGCTCTACCGTATCTCCCATCGCATCGATCGCAAATCCGAGGATATCGAAACCGCAGGAGACATTAGCTACGGTCGCTGGGGCAAATGCTTTGGCAGATTTCATTATTCTCGAGTATAATTACCAATTCGGATCACGTCCGCAAAAACTCCTGCAGCAGTCACATCTGCTCCAGCACCTGGGCCTCGAATAATCATCGGTTGATCATGATAACGATCTGTGGTCATCAGGATCATATTGTCGCTTCCACTCAAGGAACTGAATGGGTGTGAATTTGGAAGGGAATTCAAGCCCACTTTTGCCTTACCGTTTTCCAAAGTCGCCATGAATCTAAGCTTTTCTCCTTTTGCTTCAGCTTGCTCCAAAAGTGATGTGAATTCTTGATCGTGTGCTTGGAGCTTTTCAAAAAACTCTGAAACAGTATTCGCCGTTTGGCAATCTTCAGGAACCATGCTTTGAATCGTGATATCATCAAACTCCAAAGTCTGCTCAGCCTCTCTACCTAAAATCAATATTTTTCTCGCCACATCCATTCCACTCAAATCGTCTCTTGGATCTGGCTCGGTATAGCCTTTTTCCTTGGCAACCTTTACTACTTCAGAGAATGGATCTCCTTTTTCAAGTTCTGAGAAAATGAAATTCATCGAGCCACTGAGTACGGCTTCGATCCGAATGACCTTATCTCCCGAAAGCATCAAATCTTGCAGCGTATTAATGACTGGAAGACCTGCTGCCACATTGGTTTCGTAGAGGAATTTCACTCCCCGTTTTTTCGCCAACTTCTTCAAAGCCAAATACTGCTCCATCGAGCCAGAATTTGCTTTCTTATTCGGAGTTACTATTGCAACTTTTGCCTCTAATATTTTAGAATACAGCTCTGCAACATCCTGGCTGGCCGTACAATCGACAAAGACTGAGTTGGAGAAGTTCATCTCCTCCATCTTATTGATAAATTGATGGAGATCTGTTTTCTCATCCACTTCGCTGAGTTGATAGGGGTTTTTCAAATCAAACCCATCCTCATGAAAAGCCATAAATCTACTATTGGCCATACCATGAATCAGAATTTCCAATTCATTATCGCCCCTCAATTTCTCCTGTTGATTGGCAATCATCTTGATCAGTGCCTTGCCAATCAAGCCTGTCCCAACTAGAAATACGTGAAGGACTTTATTTTCGGAAAGGAAAAATGCCTCATGCAATGCATTAAGAGCTTTTTGAAGATCCACTTGAGGGATTACAGCAGAGATATTCAGCTCTGAACTACCTTGCGCGATGGCAGCGACATTAATATTATTTCGACCCAGCGCACGAAACATTCTACCTGAAGCGCCTGGGTTATGCCTCATATTTTCTCCTACAACTGCAATAGTTGCCAGTTCATTGAGAACAGTAACCTCATCCATTTCTCCGGATTTGATTTCATAGTAAAATTCCATTTCCACTGCCTCTTTGGCAAGAATTGCCTCATGAGACTTAATCGCAAGGCAAATACTATGCTCTGAGGAAGCTTGAGAAATCAGTAAAATAGAGATTTTGGCTTCAGCCAATGCTTTAAAGACTCTACTGCTAGCTCCGGCAGAATCCATCAGCCCGGCACCTTGCACAGTAACCATCGAAATATTTGAGATCGAAGATATCCCCTTAATCAATGGGCCACCACTCACATCTCCATTTATCAGTGTTCCCGGATTCTCTGGATCAAACGTATTTTTGATATATATCGGAATACTCCGCTTCATCGCTGGCTGCATCGTGGCTGGAAAAATCACCTTTGCACCGAAATGCGAAAGCTCCATGGCCTCATTGTAGCTCAACTGTGGAATGGTAAATGCGGTATATACTAAGCGTGGATCTGAAGTCAATACCCCTGACACATCAGTCCAAATCTCTAAATCAGTAGCCTCCAAAGCTCCTGCAAAAATTGATGCTGTATAATCAGAGCCCGATCTTCCGAGTGTAGTGGTTTCCCCTTTAGAAGTGGAAGCAATAAATCCAGTAATTACCTTAATACCATCATGAGTAGCGAAATAGGTTTTGATCTGCTCGTTAGTGGTATCGAAATCAACCTTTGCTTGGCCAAATCGATCATTTGTTCGGAGGACCTCACGAGCATCTAGAAACTGAGTTTTCATTCCCTGCGCTTGCATAGATTCCGCAAGTATAAAGGCCGAAAGTCGCTCTCCAAAGCTAGCCACATAATCCAATGTGCGAGCTGAATTTTCTTTGATCAAAAATATTCCGTGAAAAAGGTCTTCAAGCTCTTTGAATCTAACTTTGACATAGGTCATCACAGTAGACTGAGTGTGAACTCCAATCAGCTGGCGAACCAAAGTCAAATGCTTCTCCTCCAATGTTTGAAGTAAATCTCTATAGGACTCATCCCCTTCTCTGGCAAGTTGGGCGATGCGAAGCAAACTCTCCGTCACTCCTCCAAATGCTGAAAAGACGACTGCAATTTCGTGATACTTCAGTTTGTCTTGAAGAATGGAAAAGACTCGCTTGATATTGTCGTGATTCGCTACGGATGAACCTCCGAACTTAATGATTTTCATATTGGCTGGGAATAAATTTCTGAAATTATTTAGCCTTTTCAGGCCTAGGGGGCGGGTAATTATAGATCAGACGGGATCAACCCGTAATCGTGGTGATCATTCCGATGGTCATAGAAAAAAAAATGCACGCGCACATTACCGAGTTCGGAAATTGGGTTTCGATAGAAGAAAATTTCGCTGCAAATACCATTATTGGAAAATTGACTCAACAATCTTACTGCCAAAATCTCAATTAGCCAAACAAATCATTGAAGTTTTTGAAAAAAATAGTATTCTGTATTGAAAATAAATCAATGAATCGGGAATTCCAGGCAATACACTAAAAAGTAAAGTTGGCCTTCTTACTAATGGAGTTTTAGATTGAAAGTCTTATTTTACTAGACCTAAATTATTTTCCTCATGAAAAATCTAAAAATATTCAGCCTTGGAGTCTTATTTCTAATTCTTAGCAGTTGCGGAGGCATGAAGAGCATCAATCCCCTTTCGCTACTTACCGGCAACTCTTGGGCATTGTCTTCCCTGATGGGACAAGAACTAGATCTTGATCAATTTCCTAAAGCCGTTCCTAGCTTAGATTTTTTAGTGGGCGGAAAGCTTGCTGGGTTTTCGGGCTGCAATAATTTCTCCGGAAACTTCTCATTGGAAGGAACTGGGGTAAAACTTGACCCAGGAGCTATAACAAAAAAAGTCTGCTCTGGCACAGGTGAGCAGGGTTTTCTTTCCACAATCGAAAAGGTAAGTCAGATTAAGGTGGATAAAAACAAACTCACTTTGCTCGATGGTGACACCGAGTTAATGAGTTTTGTACCAAAAGAGGATTAAGAGATCTCTAGAATCTTCATCGGTTTTCCACGAAATTGAATTTCTTCATTCTCTTTTTTACCGATTAGACTTTGACCAAGCGGCGAGTTTTCACTTAGAAGGAACACTTTTTCATCGCCTACATTAATCTGTCCTAAACTAATGGAAATCAAGAATAAATCATTCCCGATTTTCACAAGACTTCCTTCTTGAATAGTAGGAGATATTCCTTTGATGGATTGTAATCGACACAGCTCATCGAACTCAAAATGCGCTTGTTTAAGCTGCTTTTCCACAGTGTTCAAGTCCTGAGTCATGGTCTCTCTACCAGTCTCAAACTTGTCACCCGCACTACTTTTATTGTCCTCAAGGATCCCCTGATTGATTGCATTCCGCTCCTCCCGGAACGTTTGCATCTTTTCTTTTACTTTCGAAATACCAATTTCGTATGCCTTCGCTTTCAATTCATTCATAAACTTAATTTGCGCAAGGCTCCTTGCGACGAGTATCGATAATGTAAACTATTTTCCAGCCTTCTGCTAACTTAACTAATTGGAAGGAGTTGACGCCACAGTGGCTGAAATCCCCATTGACATAAAATTCATAAGGCGTCCATGCGGTTGCCATAGGCCCGTCAATTTTAATCTCATACTCCAAAATTCGCTCATCCAGATTTGTTTCTAGGGGAGTTCCCCCTATTCGTTTGACAAAATCAGAAACCGAACCATTATTTACCTGAAATCCTGATTCCACAGGTGCTATGGTCTGCATAATCGCCTCCGATGAAAATGAGGCGGCAATCATCTCCGTATTCTTCGCTCGCATTCCATCAAAGAGCTGCTCAATGACGGCCTGAACTTGAACTTCATCAGACTGAGCTTTCAACCCAAAGGGCAGAAAAAACAAAGCTAGAATCGTAATTATTAGAATTTTAAACATCGAATTAACATTAAACTTCTCCGTATAATTTAAAGATTGTATTTTGAAGTGAGGCAGTATTGACTGCGAAATGCATCGCTTCTGCAATATCCTTTGGAGCTACCCATTTAGTGAAATCTGCATCGGGCATTGATTCTCTATTATTTGGTGTATCAATAATACTCGGAACAAAAATATGAGATCGAATCGAAGTTTCTTTGGTTTCTTCACCAAGAATTTCCACAAAATCAAAGATAAGTTTCTTACTGAGGGAATAAGCTACTTTACCAACTGCACCATCCGCCTCCAGTGCAGGCCTAGCTCCTACAAAAAGCAAGGTTCCTTTTTTCTGATTTTTCATTGTTGGGAGAAATCCCTTGACCAAATGAAAAGCACTAAAAAAATTTAATTTCAACTGATGATCCAAATCATTTTGAGACGTGTCAGTAATACCTCCCATAGCAAAACCGCCAACGATCATCGCCAAAGCATCCAATTCTCCATATTGCATGTTGTACTCTCTGACAAATTCCGCAACTGCTTTTTCGTCAGTCACATCCACTTCATAGATATCATCTGCCTCTTCTACTTCTTCCTCTTTATCGGGCTGCACCAAGGCGATAATATGATACCCTTCCCGCTTAAACTTTTCCACTACGGCTGTCCCAAGATTTCCTGCAGCTCCGGTCACAATTATATTTCTACTCATTCTAATTAATATTTTTGTCCTATTAATTCTCAAATTAGGCTTAATTTTTCAAAAAGGCATGAATCAACTCAAATCGATCATAAAGAATAAAGAAAATGTACGAAGGCGAAACTTCGTGATAAAACTTGTCCTACTCATTGCTTTGGAGTATTTATATGAGGGAAATTCTTTCTTTACCAATTACATCGCAGACAATGTTTTGATCCAAGCCACTCTTCGATCTTTGATTTTTTTACTTAGTGGCAACCTGATTATTTCACTTGGAAGGATAGCTGTTTTGAAATTTTATCTTCAAAAAACCGATGACCACAAGGTTCAACCAAATTTTGTGATCGGAATTGGTCGAATCAGCTCGATCCTGAATGTGAACATTCTGCTGATTTCTGTAATGCTGCTGTTCAATATCAAGCCTTTAGAATTCCTCACCAGTATCACCATAGTTGCTGCTGCGATCGCACTTTTGACAAAAGAATACATTACAAATATTGTCAATGGCTTAATTATCATGTTTTCTGAGCAGTTGGAAATCGGCGATAAAATTGCGGTGGGAAAGAATACCGGATTTATTCGTGACATCACTTTGGTGAATTTGGTCTTAAAAGGAGAAACTGGAGAGATTATTTTAGTCCCAAACAACTTGATCTTTAGCTCTGAAGTAGTCAATTATTCTAAAAACAATTCTCATCAGGTGATTATCGATTCGGAAATACCCTTTCATTCCAAAGTTCAACTCGAAGAATTAGAAAGCTGTCTTTCGAAGGAATTGACACCTTTTGAAGATCGCATTTTTGTAGACGGAGCTCAATTGAACGTATTAGAACGAAAACCAGAAAGTCTGGTCGTTCGATTTCAATTTCCAATCAAAACAGGAGAAAAGGAAATCGAGAAAAATGCTAAGAATGCGATAAATCAAGCGATAATCAACTGGTCACATGAAAGAAGAAAAGCCTAATTATTTTGACTTAGTCTATCAGGTAGTTAGGTTGATTCCAAAGGGAAGAGTAACCAACTATGGGACTATTGCACATTATCTTGGCTTGAAAAGCGGGGCTCGAATGGTGGGCTACGCCATGAATGCAGCCCATACCATGACAGATGTGCCCGCACATCGGGTCGTTAATCGAGTAGGGCTATTAACTGGGAAAAACCATTTTTCCACCCCTACTGAAATGCAAGAATTACTAGAAAATGAAGGCGTAAAAGTGGTAAAGGATCAGATTCAGGATTTTGAAAAACACTTCTGGAATCCAGAAATAGAATTAGCACTCTGACTACTTTTTACGAACTAAAAACAATCCGATAAACATCAAGAGCCCATTCAGAATTAATACTTCGAAACCGAATTTGTATCCCCAAAGCCAAGCCTCCGAATTGGAACTGATGAGGTAAGCCAAAATCGGAGCTGCGACTGCGATGTATGGTACCCATTTATCATTGACTTGCCACTTGGTGAAGAGTCCAAAGGAATACAATCCTAAAAGTGGTCCATAGGTGAAGCCAGCGATGATAAATACTGAATTAATGACACTTTGATCATTTATCCAGTAAAACATCAGGATAGCTATGAACATGATAAAGGTGAATGCCAAATGAACTTTTTTTCGAATAGTTACGCGCTTTTCTTTAGGGTATTTTCGTTCTAATTCCAGGAAATCAATACAAAAGGAAGTGGTGAGGGCAGTGAGCGTTGAATCTGCACTAGAATACGCAGCTGCGGTTATTCCCAAAACAAATACAATTCCTGCAAAAGCTGAAAAATGCTGAGTCACCAACATAGGGAATAACTCATCTGTTCTGGTAGGAAGTGAAATCCCATTTGTCTCCGCATAAAGATAAAGCATCACTCCAAGCGATAGAAAAAGTAAGTTAACGAAAACCAAAATGATTGTAAACCAAAACATGTTCTTCTGAGCATCTCCGATATTTCTGCAAGTCAAGTTTTTTTGCATCATATCCTGATCCAAACCCGTCATTACAATAGTGATAAAAGCACCTGAGATAAACTGCTTGAAAAAATTCGTACCTGCCTTCCAATCCCAGTTGAAAATTTTTGATCTCGGATCATTAGAAACTGCTGTGAAATAATCCTTTACCCCATCAAATTTCAGTTCATTTCCAATCAAAACAATGCAAACCACTACGGCGGCGAGCATAAAGAACGTCTGAAGTGTATCTGTCCAAACCACCGTCTTAATTCCTCCACGGTGCGTATATAGCCAAATCAGCCCAACGGTAATCAAAACCGAAACCCAAAATGGAATCCCCAAAGAATCAAAAAGAATCAACTGTAATACTGAGGCGACCAGAAACACTCGGAGCGAAGAACCCAAAGTTCTGGAAAGAATAAAGAAAAATGCACCAGTCTTATAGGACCAAAAACCAAATCGATCTTCGAGATAAGAATAGATTGAAACTAGGTTTAAGCGGTAATAAAGTGGCAGTAAAACTTTAGCAATGGTGAAGTAGCCTAAAGTATAGCCCAAAACAACCTGGAAGTAAAAGAAGTTAGAATTACCTACTTCCCCTGGGACAGAAATGAAAGTAACCCCTGAAAGAGATGCACCTATCATCCCAAATGCGACCAAAAACCAAGGAGATTGCCGATCACCAGTGAAGAATGTGTCCTCAGAAATATTGCGTGAGGTGAACCATGAGATTAGAAAAAGTAATAAAAAATAGCAGGAGATTACTACTAGAACTAACTGTGGATTCATAATTGCTTCGCTGAGGGTTCGCTAAGTTGTCTAATATTCTTAATTTTGCAAAATGAATCAGTTGAGTAATACAAATCCCATGGTCGAATTAGAAGAAGTCTTGGTAGAGGAGTTGGTGGACTTAGACGCTTACGATCTGGTTGTATATAATGA
>CAWUWQ010000212.1:0-6003 GCA_963926065.1 uncultured Algoriphagus sp. | reverse complement strand
TATCTGTTGGTTTTTCTTCCCACTGGTCGCCTTAATATCATTTATTGTAATGTCTGCATACCACTTTGGACAGACTCATTTTCTTGGAGTCAGAGTTCCTAAAACAGCAGACATCGTCCTCTTTCTCTCCAGAGGAAGCTTTTTTCTAGCCCTAATTCTACTCGGAAATCTTGAAGAGACTGCTACAATATTAAAGGACATCGTCGAGATTCAACTTTCGGATAAACAATCAATTGCGATTATAGCCGTCTTATTTTTTAGCACTGTTGCAATTCAACTCTACCTCCTCAAAGGGCTTCGAAAGAAAGATGTTTTTGAATTGATAATACTTGGAGGATTACTCTACTATTCTCCTTTGTTGGTTGGATTCATCACCTACTTTGGCTTTTGGCACGCTTTGCCAAGTATGATTGAAGAATATGCTTATCTAAAAAGGATCCCTCAGTTTAGCACTTTCAAAAAATTCTTTATTCAACTTCTTCCTTTCACGCTAATCAGTCTAATCGGTATCTCATTAATATTGATGATCGGTCAGCATTATTTGGAGACTTCACAACTGATCATGATATTCTTCATCATGATCTCGCTGATCTCATTTCCGCATATTATTTATATGGATCGATTTTTAAGGAAATCTGCCTAGAACTGGCCAGTACTCAACATCACCAGATTACAGGCATTCAAAACATCTACTCCATTCGCTTTAGCCTGTCTAGCAAAGTCTGGGTTTTCAGCTCCTGGATTAAAAATAATTCGATTCGGTTTCAATCCTAAAAGGTAATCGATCCACTCTTCTTGATGATCTGAGCCTATATAAAGTGTAATGGTATCGATATCTATCAGATCAGGCTTTTCCCTTAAATTCAAAATAGCTTTTCCCTGTACCTCGCCTTTCTTAATTCCGATAGGGATGAACTCAAATCCACGCTCCTCAAACATCTTGGCTGCCGTATAGGCATAGCGAGATGGATTGGGAGAAGCTCCCACCAATAACACACGCTTTTTAGATTTCTCTTCCCCCATAAACCTTATCTCGCTCAAAAGTATCCATATGTCTATGTTTCTTTGTTTCGTAAATATCGGAAAGGGTTATCAAAATCCCTGTCTCCTCTACCTCGCCGAATTCGTCATTCATTGCCGTCCCGAATGTCATCATTGTGGGAGATAAATTCATATAGGTATTGATCAATGGAGGTATATTTTCTCCATATCCTCGAATTCTTGAATTAAGCAATTTATAGCCCTCCTTATACTCGACATCTTCAAATGGGTTTCCTAGGCTCGGAAGTTCTGTTTCATAGCCAAGCTCAATTGATTCTTTGGGCCTAACTAAGCCATCTCTATCAGGAAAATAATGATTCAAAAACATCAACAGAAGATCTCTTCCTTCGCGGCTGTAGTGTGGATACATGGTCACTTTTCCAAAGAGATATTTAACTTCAGGATTAAGTAAAACCACTGCTCCAAGCCCATCCCAAAGGTTATCTAAACTAAATATACCCTTGCGATTGTCAATAGCAGGTTGATATTTTGGCTGTACAAATGATCTACCCAACTCAATCGTGTATGGCAAATAATCAGCAACAAAACGAGCTGAGAAATCAAAAAGATGGGTAGTGGATAGATTTATTGAACCATCTCCAAGTATAGCATTCTTACAATTGATGAGACGATAACCAGCCACAATCTCTTCATCTTCAGGACTCCAAGTAATCAATTGTTCGTAGCAATTTTCGCAGGTATCATTCTCATCAAGATCAAATGCCTTCCCGGTACCACCACCTGCAATCCTAAATGTAAGCTCTCTCAAGCGACCGATTTCACGAACTACATTGGGAGAGTTATGGAAATTGACCAGATAAACAAGGTTATTGCCATTATTCGTATACCTCAAGAAACGTTCTTCAGTCAGTTCACTTTTGAGAATTTCTTTAGATACTGCTGATATAATAGCTTCTTCTTTCATACTTTGCTCCCTAGTTCGTAAACTCTTTCCCTCACCTGTTCAGCCCATTGTACATCGGTTTTCGATGAATCAAATGTTTGATATGAAATAGGCTTATCGATTCGAATGACCACTTTATTTCCCCGCTGCTTATACATTTCATCCACCAAATAGAGCATTTCTATATTGGCTTCAATCCCTATTTTCTTTCGCCAAAAGCCCAAATTGTAGAAAAACTTGGAATTATTTCCTTCTATAAAACATGGGACGACATCCTTTTTAAATTTCTTGGCTTTGGAAATAAAGCTTTTTTTCCATTGCAGATCTTTTATCCCACCCTCTCCTTTTCGAGAAACCAATCCAGCTGGAAAAATCAGTACTGCAAAATCTCCTGAATATACCTTTTCAATTCGATCAAACACTTCTTGCGTATTTTTCCCATGCTTATTTATTGGAATAAAAAGTGGATCGAAATTCTTAAAGGTCATTAATAAGTCATTTACCAAAAAACGAATATCGCTCCGAACTCGGCCCATAGCAAACATCATCGCCACTCCATCCATCCCGCCAAAGGGATGATTAGCTGCTATGATCACTCCACCAGCTTTAGGAAGGTGTTCTTCACCAACGAGTTCCACTTCCAATTCAAATTTTCCCATTAAGGCATTGACAAACTCAATCCCTTCAAGATGACTTATGCTATTATAAACCTCATTCAACCAGCTTTCATGTGTGACACGCTTCACATACGAAAGCAAAAACCTAGGAATCCATTTCAGAAGTTTTGGATTCTTGGAGTTGATTGCTTGTTCTATATCAACAATTTTTTTTGTCATAATCTACTCGCAAACTCAGATAAATGAAATCGGGAAAATTAAATATTTGTTTAAAATAAGTCCAAAATAACAAAAAATCAGTTTTTATCTGGGATTCAAAATTTCAAAAGAACTAGTTTCCTGAAAACCAATTCGATTAGATTTTGTAGTAATAGAAAGATTCTTCACTATGATCATAATTTTAACTGGAAGCACTTCTGGTATTGGCTGGGAAACACTCCAGGGACTTTATCCCCATGCCAAACAATTTATCCTACCTATTCGGAATTTGGATAAAGCGAAAAACTTTTTCAACAACTTCCGGATCAGAAAAAAATCAGGATGTACGAAATGGATTTAGAAGATCTCGCTTCGATTCAAAAAGTCACCGATCTAATCAAGGAAGAATTTCCGAAAATTGATTTGATGATCAATAATGCAGGCGGAATGTTTCCTCCACTGAGCAAAACTAAAGATGGGCTAGACAAAACCTTTCAGATTAATCACCTGGGACATGTACTTCTGCTTAAAAATCTACTCCCAAACTTGATTGAAGCTAAAGCCAAAATCATTCAAGTAAGCTCTATGGCACATCATATTGGTACATTCAATTTGAGTGATCTGTCATTAGAAAAATCCAAAAGCGCTTGGCTTTCCTATGGCTCCGCCAAGCTTTATAATATTCTAATAAGCAATCATATAGCCAGTCAAAATGAAAAAAATGGATTAAGTGGGTACTCGCTTCATCCCGGAGCAGTAAAAACAAATTTCGGCTCCGGTTCTGGTTCAGTAAATAAAGCACTGATTGAGGTAAGTAAACTCTTTTTCATTTCGCCAAAAGCGGGCGCCCAAACTAGCTTACACCTCGCATTAACACCAACAGCACAATTGGTTAATGGAGCCTACTACGTCAAGAAAAAGGCAAAAAGCCGATCCAAAATCGCCTCCAATAAAGCTTACGCAGCAAAATTATGGAATTTCAGTTTGGAGCTCTTGGAGCAAATGGGTTACTGATATATTCCCTATTTTTGCGGACTGACTCGTAAATCTATTATGCAGGAAACTATCTTATCCCTTTCCCCTGGCCCTTGGACTGATTATGAATTGATCGATACAGGAGGTTTTGAAAAATTAGAACGATTTGGAGATTTTATTCTCAGTAGACCTGAGCCTCAGGCTATTTGGGATAAAAGTCTCCCTGAAAGCGAATGGAAAAGCTTGGCTCATGCTCATTTTGCGAAAGAAAAAAGCAATCCTGAGAAAGGTCAATGGGAGCAGCTTCAGAAAATGCCACATAATTGGACAGTCGATTATGAAAATGCCGAAGGGTTAAAATTAAAGCTAAACCTTGCTCAAACTTCATTTAAGCATATCGGTTTATTTCCAGAGCAGGCAGTTAATTGGGACTACCTCTATCAAACGATAAAAAGATGCCCTGTCAAAAACCCTAAGGTGCTCAACCTTTTTGCCTATACAGGAGCCGCATCCGTAGCCGCTAAGGCTGCTGGTGCTGATGTGACACACTTGGATTCGGTCAAGCAAGTCGTGACCTGGTCTAGACATAATATGGAGTCTTCCGGGCAAGACGGAATCCGTTGGATGGTTGATGATGCAATGAAATTCATAAAACGAGAAGCCAGAAGAGGAAATAAATATCAAGGAATCATCTTGGATCCGCCAGCCTATGGACGCGGACCTGATGGGGAAAAATGGGTTCTAGAAGAACAAATCAATGAAATGCTCAAGGTATGTGCTGAGATTCTTGATCCAAAAGATCATTTCGTCTTGCTGAATATGTACTCACTTAGTTTTTCCTCCCTAATCGCTGCTAATCTCATCAAGACTACTTTTAAAAATGTTCAGAATGCGGAGCATGGTGAGTTATACTTGCAAGATAATCATGCTAAAAAACTACCATTGGGCATTTTCTTCCGATTCTCAAGTTTTTGAATAAAAACCAATCATGAATAACCGACAACTTTTCTTATCTCATTTAGCACAGACCACAGACTTTCCATTGATGATTGAAGTGGAAAAAGCAGAAGGGATCTATCTCTATGGACCAAATGGAGAAAAGTACGTCGATTTAATTGCAGGAATAGGGGTCAGCAATGTAGGACATCGACACCCAAAGGTGCTGGAAGCAATTTATCAACAATTGGACAAATACCTGCACTTGATGGTCTATGGAGAGTATGTCCAGACTCCTCAGACCCAACTTGCAAAAGCTTTAACAGATACCCTTCCAGATCACTTAGATAATGTCTATCTGGTAAATAGTGGGTCTGAAGCTATTGAAGGTGCATTGAAACTGGCTAAGCGATATACTGGAAGACCAAATTTGATTTCTTGTGTGGATGCCTATCATGGGAGTTCAGCCGGCTCACTCAGCATCGGAGGAAATGAAATCTTCAAGCGCGCCTATCGCCCACTCCTTCCGGGTATTTCTCATATTCATTATGGAAGCTTCTCGGATTTGGAGAAAATTAATTCCGATACGGCAGCAATGATCGTCGAGACAATTCAGGGTGAAGCTGGAATTCGGGTTTCCTGCACCAACTACTTCAAAGCCTTAAGGCAGAGATGTGATGAAACTGGAACCTTGCTGATTTTGGATGAGATTCAGGCTGGATTTGGGAGAACAGGTAAGTTCTGGGCCTTTGAGCATTTTGATATCATCCCTGATATGGTCGTTTGTGCCAAAGGAATGGGTGGAGGAATGCCAATTGGGGCTTTCATTGCAAATAAAGAAGTGATGGCTACTTTCAAAAATAATCCCTTGCTCGGCCATATTACTACGTTTGGAGGCCACCCGGTCAGCGCTGCAGCTTCACTTGCCACTATCCAAATTCTTCAAGAAGAAAACCTGATCGCAGAAGTGGAGTCAAAGGCAAATCTTTTTAAAAGCCTTCTGGTACATCCGAAAATCAAAGGGTTCCGGAATAAAGGACTCATGATGGCAGTGGAATTCGAATCATTTGAAGTGCTAAAACCAATTATTGATCGTGCAATCGAGCTGGGCGTCATTACCGATTGGTTCCTGTTTTGTGACGACTCCATGCGGATTGCACCCCCTTTGATTATCACAGAGGAGGAGATTCGAGAGGCTTGCCGAGTGATTTTGGATGCGATAAAATTGAGTTGATTTTTTACTTTTGACCGCTATTAATTAGTAAGTTGTTTTTCTAATTTTATCTCAAATTGTAAACATGAGAAAAATCGGAGTTATCCTAGGTGGTCTTG
>CAWUWQ010000211.1:0-2603 GCA_963926065.1 uncultured Algoriphagus sp. | reverse complement strand
TCAGCATCCTCAGTGGGCTAGGGAAGCAGTCGCTGGAGCATTGGGAATCGAATTGCCTAAAGTAAAGATCAATGTCACCTTATTAGGTGGAGGTTTTGGAAGAAAATCAAAGCCTGATTTTGTGGTGGAAGCAGCTTTGCTAGCTAAGGCAGCAAAAACTCCAGTTCGAGTTCAGTGGACCCGAGAGGATGATATTCATCACGATTATTACCATTCCCATAGTGCGCAGCGGATCGTTGCAACTTTAGATAGCTCAAATCAATTGACCGGATGGAATCACCATACTGTTTTTCCTGCAATAGGAGCGACGGATAACGCTGCTGAATTACACCCTTCGAATGGAGAAATGGAATTGGGATGTCGGGATTTTCCTTACGATGTGCCAAATATCCGTATCGAATCACATGAATCAACGGCGCATACTCGTATAGGCTGGCTTCGGTCGGTCAGTAATATTCACCATGCTTTTGCTATACATTCCATGATGGATGAAATCGCTGAAGCCAGAGGGATGGATCCGATCGAGAACGCCTTAGAGCTTTTAGGTGAGGATAGGAATTTGAGCTTTGAAGGGGAAATGGAAGGAAATTTTGAAAACTATGGAGAAAAGCTGGATGACTTTCCGTGGAATACGGATAGAATGAAAAAAGTCATCAAAGAGGTGGCCCAAAAATCCAACTGGAAGGCTCATCGAGATTCAGGAAAAGCAATTGGATTTGCAGCTCATAAGAGTTTCTTGACTTATGTGGCCTGCGTGGTTTTGGTAGAAAAAGATGCGAATGGGAATTTAAGTATTCCAGAGGTTCATTATGCGGTAGATTGTGGTGTCGGTGTCAATACAGATAGAATCAGGTCCCAATTTGAAGGAGGAGCTCAATTTGCCACTTCGTTGGCCATGACTTCTGCCATTACTTTTGAAGAAGGAAAAGTCCAACAGAATAATTTTGATACGTATCAAATAATACGGATGCCTCAATCTCCGAAAAAGATTCATGTGCACATCACGCCAAGCACGATTAAACCGACAGGCGTTGGAGAGCCTCCTGTGCCTCCCTATATACCAGCTTTGGCTAATGCAGTCTATAAATTAACTGGAAATCGTATTTACGAATTGCCATTCAAAGTCTAGTTTGATTAAGCTGTAGGCAATTTCAAGATATTGAGATTGCCTACTGATCTTTTGTACTAAATTTCCGATTCATCGTTTTGATGTATTTTATTTTTCGAAAACGAAGTGCTGACCAATCCTCGTCAATACCGATTTGTCGAACTCCTTCGAAACCATGGTGTCCTAATTATTCCCAACCTGAATCTCGATTGATTGTGGCTTTGTACTTCTTGCTACTCTTCTTTGGATAGGCAATCCAGAGTTGTTTATCGTCGGAAAGAAATACCTGCATTTTCACAAAGCCTAAGAGAAAATCTGGCTTTCGACTACTATCGATAAGGCGACTTTTTGTCCAACAGTGAAGTATAGCATTAAACTCTCCAGATGAATTCCAGACCCAAGTATTCAAGCCGTCTTTCTAAGTCATTTTCTTTAATAGAAGATCCAATT
Organism: uncultured Algoriphagus sp.; assembly: GCA_963926065.1. GTDB lineage: Bacteria > Bacteroidota > Bacteroidia > Cytophagales > Cyclobacteriaceae > Algoriphagus. The sequence continues at coordinate 1,045 of CAWUWQ010000211.1, read as the reverse complement.
ATTCAGAATTACTCTTTAAAACTAAGTCGAACAGGTTAATTAACGATTCATCTCCTGCTTTTTCCGTAATTTTAAGATTTAAAAGCCTCTCAAATGCGAATTATAACAACCCTATCTCTTTTTCTCGCTTACCATTCATTAGTAGCTCAAGACTTTGACTCTACTTTTTTAGGTCCTAAAGTGATCAAAGAAATCAAGGCAGATAAGTTTGAGGAGTTAAGCGGTATTGCGTTTAGCCAAGTTCATGCCGGTGTCTTTTATGGCCATACAGATAGTGGCGGGAAATCTTCGATTTACATATTTAATGCTGATGGTGAGGAATTGGGTCAGATCAAACTGGACAAAGTAGAGAATAGAGACTGGGAAGATATCGCGGTAGGCCCAGGGCCTGGCGGTAATTCCTATATCTACATCGGAGAAATAGGAGATAATGCGGCAGTTCATGATGAGATTTTTATTTACAGAATTCCTGAGCCAACGAAGTTGACACCAGAATCTGAGGTGAAGCCCGAAAAAATCAAGCTGACGTACCCTGGAGGTGCTCGGGATGCAGAGACGCTGATGGTTGATCCGATTTCCGGAGATATTTACATCATATCCAAACGTGATAAAAAAAATAATATCTATTGCCTAACAGCAGCTCGATTCAATGAGAAGGAAGCTGAATTGGAAAAAGTAGGTGAGCTGAATTTTACTAGTTCCGTTGCTGGAGATATCTCTAGTGATGGGAATCAAATTCTGATTAAAAGTTACCTGAATATCTACTATTGGACTCGGGAATCTGGAGAATCCATTGAACAGGCACTTTCGAGAGCACCTCTAATGCTAATCTATAACCCGGAACCACAAGGTGAGGCGATTGGCTTCCAGCCGGACGGTAAAGCTTACTACACCATTAGCGAGAAGCGATTTGATATCAACCCAACCCTTTATCGCTATGAAGCCAGAAACTAATCACCAAACCAGTCCACATATTTTGATGGTTAGACCAGCTAATTTTGGGTTTAATCCAGAAACAGCTGAGAATAACTTTTATCAGCAAAGG
>CAWUWQ010000210.1:0-5507 GCA_963926065.1 uncultured Algoriphagus sp. | reverse complement strand
CCCGTTCGCCACTCTAGGAGCTCTATTGCTAAAACTCTTGCCGTTCGACTTGCATGTATTAGGCCTGCCGCTAGCGTTCATCCTGAGCCAGGATCAAACTCTCCATTGTAAGTTACTATATACACTATTTTGACTTGGCACCCCTAAGAGCCCAAACCTTCTCTTTCTTTTCTCAGGTTACTATTTTTTTTCGCCTTACATCATTTCAAAGAACTTTTCCCTTACTTTCAAGGGTTTGTGAGGATCGTTTTCCTCAAATGCGAGTGCAAATATCCGGATTTTATTTTGGTATCAAACACATTGTTTAAAAAAAATAAAATCTTTCTGTAACACCCAAATCTCAATTTCTAATTCCCTTTAGACCTTTGTCTGATTGGGAGTGCAAACTTAGCAGACTTAACCAAAATACACAAGCTAATGGAGTCGAAAATCTTTCAAATTGCAAAGAAATACTGTAGCTGATTAAAAATCAGCTCATTTGTTTTTAAAAAGGGGTACAGTGCTACATGGCTCACCATACATTATGCTTTTAGCTTTGCCCTGGATTTGCGATATGATCCTACCATAAGCAAATAAAGGAACTGGATAATCACTGCATCCTTTAACTACCACAGGCCTTCCGCTGTAATCCTCTGGGTCTAATTGGCCCACCAACTGATCTGCAATCATAATCTCTAATTCGCTCAAACTTCCTATAGCATATCCTTTAGAGACCTCCGTCAAGTAAGTAGCTACAAGCATAAATGCCCAATTGGGAACTATAGCATCAGCACTACAAGTGATTGCAATCCATTTGTCTTTATAGTTAATCCAATCTACTTCTTTCAAAGCCAAGCGAAATTCTTTTTCGCGAAGCATTAGCCCTTGAAACAAAAATGGCGCAAGATCAAACAGTATTCTCTCTTCTTTAGGGTAGATTTCCTCTAGATTAATCGTGATTATAGGGCTTTGAGCCACTCTATTTATAATATCATTCATGATAACAATGGGTTTTTCTTTGAATGAAGTGCTTTAAACTCCTTTAAATAATTAGGGACAAAATAGGCCAAGTCCTCAAACTTTGAGATTTGGTATTTATCAAAAGCTAACTCCCCCATAAATCTTGCTGAAATTTCAATATCCAGAAATATCGCATTGGGGTCCTCTAAAACTTCTTTCAACTTCATAGCTCCATCTCCTAAAAAACATACTCTATTAAGATCTAACCAAGCTTTGAAGGAGTTTTGATCGATCAACTCAAAATCTAGAGCTGAAAGCGTATTTAACTTTGAATCAAAAACCTCCCGATACACTTCCATCCTTCTTGCGTCCAATACCGGTATGACATAAGCAATGTCTCCAAGATTTTCGACAGCTGCATAAGCCAAGAGCTTCAAAGTAGGAATACTAATTAAGGGTAAATCCCAAGCAAAGGCTAATCCTTTGGCAGTTGAAACCCCTATCCGCAATCCTGTATAAGATCCCGGGCCCTCGGATATCGCAATCGCACTTAATTCTCTCGCACTCAAATTACATCGATCCAAGAGATCCGAAATCATGCGCATTAATAACTCCGAATGTGCTCCTTTACCATCATTAACCTCTGAGTCGATCAACGCTCCATTCTGATGTAGCGCGATTGAACAAATCTGAGTGGAAGTCTCTATGGAAAGAATGTATACCATAGGAGCCTTATTTAGCACTGGCAGATAAGGTCAGCCTCACTTTTTCAGGACTGTTTAAGAATTCTCTGGCATTTATCACATCAGCATCTTCTTTCAATCCTGCTGCAATCATTCCTTCTTGAAAATAATATCGTGACACGATTTCTTCCGAAAGAATTTTCTTAATCTCTTTTTGATAGGTGATCAAATCTTGCTCCTTACTGTGTTTCACCCTCGTTTCAAGTGCCTCGATTTGAGCCTTTATCTCAGGATAATATTCCACCTTCTCTGCATTCTTTCGCATATCCTCTACAGACTTTTCTAGATAAGTGCTATAATCATACTCCTTACCTTTCAACCAGCTCAGAAAGTCCTTGTATTCCTGATCAGAGATTGAATAGGAACTTGGCTCTCCAATTTTTGAATGCTTATAGAAGTATTCCGTTGCAAAATCAAAAATATGACTCCTAGCAACTAGGCTGTAGGATATAGGAGCATAGCTTATCGGTTCTGTCAATTGATCAGGTTCAATTCCTGCTCCATCTAAAACGATTCTACCATTTTTGGTTTTAAATTCTTTTCGCAGGGAATCTGGAACAGTAGTCAGTGCGCCATTTTCTCTGGTTTTTAAGTAATCAATGGCTTGAATGCAACGACCACTCGGAATGTAATACTTCGCAGTGGTCACTTTCATTTGTGAATTGTAGGTCAAAGGAACTGTGGTCTGCACCAATCCTTTTCCAAAAGATTTTCTTCCAACCAAAACAGCCCGATCGTAATCTTGTAAAGCTCCTGCCACAATCTCAGATGCACTGGCACTGCGCTCATTGATCAAAACAACCATTGGGATGTCCTTATCCAAAGGGGTTTTTGTTGTTTTATAGGTGTAGTTAACATTCTCTAATTTGCCAATTGTCTTTACTACTTCTCTTCCTTTCGGAATAAACAAATTGACGATCTCCACGGCTTCACTCACTAGTCCTCCTGGATTATCTCTCAGATCCAGCACCAAGCGATCTACTCCTTGAGCTTTTAGATTTACCATTGCATTTCTAACTTCATTAGCGGCATTGGTGGTAAAATCACTCAATTTGATATAACCCGTTCTGGAATCAAGTTTTCCGTAGTAAGGAACATTTTTTATAGAAATTTTCTTCCGGACAACTTTAAATTCAAGTGTGTCTTGATCCCGTTTTACTTTTAGCAAAACCTCTGTATTCGCAGGACCTTTTAACAAAGTAGACACATCTGATGTCCCCAGACCAGATACATTGGTCGTATCCACCTGAAGGAGATAATCTGCGATCCTCAACCCCGCATTTTGAGCTGGGAAACCGGTATAAGGCATAATGATCATATTCCCTTCTCCCCGATTTCCTATCAATGCACCGATTCCAGCATATTCGCCTGTAGTAAGCATCCTAAAATCATCTGAATTCTCTTCTGGAATATATTCTGTGTAAGGATCCAATTCTTCCAGCATAGCATCGATCCCGATGGTCACTAACTTGTCCGGATCAATCTCATCTACATAATAAGAATCAAGCTCCCTAACCAAAGTGGCAAAAATGTCGATGTTCTTCGCAATAGCAAATAGCTTGTCATTCTTCGTAGTAAATGCGAAAAACCCTACTGAAATGAGAAATCCTACAAGGAATATTAGTATTAATTTCTTAACTGTTTTTGTCATTTTTTGGATCATTTTGGCTTAGTAGCAAGGAAAGCTTTTTCAAGATGGTAATCATTTTGGGCTGAAGGTCTGCGAATTCCATCAGATCGGAACTTACGTAGACCAAACCAATGGAAATCTGTTTTCCATCCAATAATAGGAGTGATTTATTCAATCGATAGACTTCTTTTATTCTCCTTCGTACTAAATTTCTACCGACCGCTTTCTTGATTTTCTTTTTTGAAACGGAAAAAAGCACCTGAACAGTTCCTTTTTCAACTTCCCCTTTAACATAAAAAAGGACTTTGAAGGGATACAAAAAAAAAGAGGAACCTTCGTTAAAAAGTTCCTTGATAAGTTTGTCGGCATGTAGCCGCTCACTTTTTGGGAGTCGATAATTCATCGCAGAGCTTAGCTTCGTATGTGAACATACGAAAATCAATGCTTAAAATTACTTCTTCAATGTTTTTTCAGAAGAAACTGAAAGCTTATGTCTTCCTTTGGCTCTTCTTGCTTTTAACACTCTTCTTCCGTTTGCAGAAGACATTCTTTCTCTGAATCCGTGCTTATTTTTTCTTTTTCTACGAGAAGGTTGATATGTTCTTTTCATGATCGAATATCTTTATCTAATTGCTTGCTTAATTAAGTCTCTTTGGATTACCCTCCGAAAAGGACTGCAAAGATAAGTACCATTTCCTTAAATACAAGTCTGAAAAATAAAATTGTTGATAGAATTACCTATGAAAGCCAACTACCATATTAAAAGTGCCAACCCCACTACTCAATTTATTCAAATTGAGCTTTCTATCTACTTAGCGAGCCCACAAAAACTATCGCTACAACTACCAGCTTGGAGGCCCGGCAGGTACCAAATTGCAGATTACGCTAAAAATATCAGATCTTTTTCCGTAACCGATACAAACGATTCACTCATTCCATTTGAAAAGTCTCAAAAAAATCGCTGGGAAATATCAGTTCAAAATCCGACAACAATTCGAATACGATACGACTATTACGCCGCTAAAATGGATGCAGGGTCCTGCTGGGTGGATGAAACACAGATTTATCTGAATTTCGTGAACTGTTGCCTGGAGGTACTCGATTTTCCTCAATTGACTTATGAACTAACTATGGAAATACCTGAAGATTTCCAGTCAATGAGCACGATTCCTTTGAGTCCTAATCGTCAGCTTATTGCGAATTCCTTTCAGCAGCTTGCAGACTCCACTTTTCTTGCCGCTGCTAAGCTAACCCATTGGAAATATGAAGTTGGCTTAATAGAATTTCACTGCTGGTTTAAAGGAGAAATTCATTTTGATCAAACAAAATTCCTGGAAGATTTTATTAAATTCAGTCAAAGGCAAATCGAAGATTTCGGAGAGTTTCCTGAACAGGAATATCATTTTATCTTCCTTCTACTTCCTTTCCAACATTATCATGGAGTGGAACACAAGCGAGGAACTGTCATCACTTTTGGCCCTGCAGAACGCCTTGCTGAGTCAAGCCAAATGGAAGAACTCTTGGGGGTAAGTTCCCACGAGCTATACCATGCTTGGAATGTCTGCAGAATAAGGCCTAGTGAGCTACTGCCCTACGATTTTTCTAAGGAAACTTTTACCCGAGCCGGCTGGATGCTTGAAGGCATCACAACCTATATGGGTGATCTTTATTTATTGAAATCCGGTGGTTATGAGCCGGAAGTATATTTAAAGCACTTGAGCAATTCAATAAATCGCGCTTCAAAAAATCTGGGCTGGCAGAATTCCTCCATATTGGAATCAAGTTTTGATCTTTGGCTAGATGGTTATGAAAATGGGATTCCCGAACGCAAAGTGAATATTTATGCACACGGAGCAGTAATCGCACTATGTTTGGATCTTATTTTATTAAAATCCAAACAAAGTTCACTTCCCCAAATCATGCGAGAGGCTTGGCAAGAATTTGGCAAACCTAACCTAGGATACAGCGCTAACTCTTTTTGGAACCTTATTTTAGGGTCGATGGAGGATCAAAGCGAATTAGATTCGTTCTACAAAAATTTTATCGCCGGCAAATCCAATATTTTCGAAAAACTCGAGCAACTCCTACCAGTTATCGGATTAGAATTGGTCCAAGACCTAGAATCAAATCCCCTAGAATCGAAATTGGGCATTGTGACTCTAAAAGATAAAATCATTAAAATTCACCCAAAATCC
>CAWUWQ010000209.1:0-8943 GCA_963926065.1 uncultured Algoriphagus sp. | reverse complement strand
GTGAATGATTCGGAGGCAAATTCGCACTTGAGTCGGCCTCAAAGAGCCCCTTATGGGACTAATTATGTGAAAGTATAGTCTACTGGATCAGAGTTTACTAAATTTTTTTTCCTTGTCTATTTTATCATTTCATTAAACTCAATTCATGAAATCTTTTCTTGGCCTAGCCATTCTAGGGCTATTATTCGCTTGTTCTTCATCAGATATGACTGACTCCCAAACTGAATCCAATGCTCCATTTACGATTATGAGTTTGGATCCTGGGCACTTTCATGCCGGTTTGATCCACAAGTCCATGTATCCAGAATTAGATTCAACCATCTACGTGTATGCACCTCAAGGACCAGAGCTGACTGATTACTTGAATCGAATTGCGAGCTATAATCAAAGGGAAGATTCGCCCACCGCATGGAATATTGTGGTAGCTGAGGGATCAGATTATTTGAGGAAAATGATTTCAGAAAAGCCTGGAAATGTGATGATGGTGGCAGGAAAGAATGACTTGAAGATCGATTACATCACCGCTGCAGTGGAAAATGGGATTCATGTATATGCCGATAAGCCATTGGTAATTAATTCGGAAGGTTATAAGGAGTTGATCCGGGCTTTTGCGACAGCGAAAGAGAATAATGTAATGCTCTATGATATCATGACAGAGCGATTCGAGATTTCTTCCGTGCTTCAACGAGAGTTATCCATGAATGCTGAGCTCTTTGGAGAATTAGAAAATGGCTCGCTTGAAAATCCCGCCATCACCAAAGAATCTATTCATCACTTTTTCAAGTATGTTTCTGGGCAACCCTTGATCCGACCAGATTGGTTTTTTGATGTGAGCATAGAAGGACATGGAATCGTAGATGTGACTACGCATTTGGTGGATTTGATTCAGTGGGAAGCCTTTCCGGGTCAAATTCTTGACACCACTGGAGTGGATATGCTAGCAGCAAAAACTTGGGCTACTTCACTCGACTTGGAGCAGTTTCAGCGAGTAACTGGCAAAACAGCTTTTCCTGATTTTCTTCAAAAAGCTATTTCAGGTGAAAAATTGGAAGTGTTGTCGAATGGTGAGATGAATTACACATTGAATGGAAAACATGCGAAAGTCAGTGTGATTTGGAATTATGAGGCACCGGAAGGAACTGGAGATACGCATTATAGTATGATGCGAGGAACAAAAGCTAACTTGATTATCCGACAAGGGAAAGCCGAGAATTTCAAACCGACGCTTTATGTGAAGCTACTGGAAGGTCAAAAAGGAGTTTTGGAAAACCTTATTAATATCGAACTTCAAGCAAAGTACTCAGGTATTACTTTGACCGAACTAAAGAACGGGGAATATCGGGTCGAAATTCCAGAAGCCTTTCATGTAGGTCATGAATCGCATTTTGCACAGGTGACCGAACAGTTTTTGACCTATCTTAAGGCCAATAAAATGCCAGCTTGGGAAGTTCCAAATATGCTAGTGAAATACTACACCACTACTAAAGCTTTGGAAAAAGCAATGGAGAAATAATCAATAGGATTGAACTTACATTTTTTAAATCGGTTGAATAAGAAAGGGCTTTTTTATGACTCAACCATCTGGACCAACTGAAAAGAAACTAACCATTGCTATCGCCGGAGCCGGAGGATATATTGGCAGATGGTTTATCCATTATTTCAAGGATAAATACAACCTGATTGGTCTCAGTCGGAATCAAGTCAAATCCAATCCAGAACCGCAGGTAGAGTGGCGACAAGTTGAGCTGTATTCGATCTCTAGTACGATTGATGCGCTCAAAGGTGTTGATGTTGCCATCTATTTGGTACATTCTATGAACGCATCCACTCGACTGAATCAAGGAAGTTTTGAGGATACTGATCTTTTACTTGCGGATAATTTTAGCCGAGCAGCTTCTATTAATCATGTCAAACAGATTATTTACCTAGGAGGATTATTACCAGATGAGCCTGAGGAAAAACTTTCTCGACATCTCAGGAGCAGGTTGGAAGTTGAAAAGACGCTTGGTTCAAGAAAGTCAAAACTCACTGCTTTGAGAGCATCAATAATCGTAGGTCCAGGCGGTTCTTCCTTTGATATGATTAAAAATCTGGTGAATCGCCTGCCTGTTTTGATGTGCCCAAAATGGACAGAATCGCTGACTCAGCCCATTTCTTTGAGAGACACCTTGGATATTATGGATACCTGTATAGGCAATCCAAATGTCTACGGCAAAGCCATCGATATAGGAAGTCACGAGGTAATGTCCTATCGAAAAATGCTAGAGCGGACTGCCGAAGTCATGGGCAAAAAGCGAATTGTTTTTTCGATACCGGTTTTTTCGCTTGGCTTATCTAAGCTTTGGGTAGGACTTTTTGGGGATAGTCCACCACAGCTTGTTTCGCCCTTGGTCGAGAGTTTGAAGCATACGCTGACAGTTTCCCCAGAGTTGTCATTTAAAGAAAAAGAGATAGACTACCTGAGCTATGAAGAATCGGTAAATGAGGCCTTGAATTCCAAAGAAAAACTGAAACTTCCTACGTACATAAGAACAAAAAGCGCAAAAAATACGGTAAGAAGTATCCAGCGAATGAAAAACGTTCACGGGGATTCAGCCATTTGGGTGGCTAATCGTTATAATTTGTGGCTGCCAAGTTTCTTTAAGTTCTTGATCAATGGTAAAAATAATGGGAATGGAGCAATAGGGTTTCATCTCTTGAATGGTAAAAAACCGATGCTCGAATTGACTATGATTCCAGATCGAAGCGATGAAGATCGACAGCTATTCTACATCACTGGAGGCTGGCTGGTTCGGAGGTTTGATTATGGTTGGCTTGAGTTTAGAGGCGTATTGGACAATCGATACATGATTTCTGCCATTCATGAATTTGTTCCAAGATTACCTTGGTTTATTTACCTGAATACACAAGCAAGGTTGCATCTTTGGGTAATGAATCGCTTCAATTCGTATTTGAAAAAGCGAAAAGATTGACCAGACTAATTCCTTAAACTATACCCAACATTAATTTTTACACCATGAAACATTTATCATTTAAAAATGGAGATCAGATTCCAGCCCTTGGTTTGGGTACTTGGAAAAGTAATCCTGGTGAAGTCCGAAAAGCCGTGTTTTGGGCAATCGAGTTTGGATATCGACACATTGATGGCGCCGCTATCTATCAAAATGAAAAAGAAGTAGGGCAGGGGATCGCAGATGCAATAGAGGCCGGATTGGTAAAGCGAAAAGACCTCTTCATCACTTCTAAACTTTGGAATAATTCCCATCGATTCGAAGATGTGCATTTGGCTTTTGAAAAATCACTTTCTGATTTGCGACTTGATTATTTGGATTTATACTTAATTCATTGGCCAATCGCATTCAAACCGGGAGTAGGTTTTGCGCAGAAGCGTGAGGATTTTTTTACTTATAATGATGTGCCGTTAAGCCAGACTTGGGAAGCGATGCAAGATTTGAATTCCAAAGGTCTGGCCAAACATATTGGAGTATCAAACTTCAATCAGGTTAAATTAACAGAGATCATGAAAATAGGAGGGCAGTTACCTGAAATGAATCAAGTAGAGATGCATCCTTTTTTACCTCAAAATGAATTAGTAGAATTTTGTGCTTCCAATGGAATTCTGATGACAGCGTATTCGCCGTTAGGTTCTCCTGATTCTAGAAATGAAAAGCATGAGAATGATCCTAAGTTATTGACTAATCCGGTTGTCCTTAAAATAGCTCAAAAGCATAGCATATCGGTAGGTCAAGTTTTGATTGCTTGGTCTATTGCGAGAGATATTGCTGTGATTCCTAAATCGGTGAATGAAGGAAGAATCAAAGAGAATTTTGAGGCGTCAAACGTGAATCTTGATGAGCATGATATGATGGAGCTTAGGAATATCGGAGTTGCTCATCGATTTGTAGATGGGACTTTCTTCACTGGGACCAATAGCCCTTATAACTTAACAGATCTTTGGGATATTTAAAAAAAAATGGCTGTTCAGATCTTCAACAGCCATTTTTTTAATTTTTTTTTCAATCGCCAAAGGCACAAATCTTTACAAGATGGAGGGAAAGTCGATTAAATAGAAATAACTGTTTCAGGTCCGCCTATGGTAAACGGACCAGTTCTACTGCAGGCAAGTGTTGAGATTTGGACTCTTATCTTTTTTCTCAAGAATCAATTTGTACTGCTGCTTCGGATTTGGACGTGCTAGCTATTTGACTCCCGTTTGAGAGGTTTAAATAATACATACTTTTTTAATCTTCTACTTCAAGTACCTCCAAGATATCTGCAAGCTCATTGAAATCCATTAAGCCCGGTTTGATTTCATTGCCACCTGTCATCGAAATTCCAAAGAGATTCAGGTCATTTATAAGGCGCTCTACATTTGATGCATTTAAGCCGATTCCGAGAATTATTTTTTGCTTAATTCCAAGTTCTTTGAGCTTATGCTCATCTTCTTCTGATAAGGAAGATTTAAGATCGGACACATGAATGATTATTTCTGAATTTGCGAGTTCATCGAGTAGTTCTTGACCTAATTCAGCAAGTTCTTCCAAGGAGCATTTATAGATGAGATTAAACCCTTTTTCCCGAAATTCTAGTAAGGTCTTTATGCTTTTATGCTCCAGCCACTTGATTTCATTGCATTTGGCTAAATTGTTTTGGATGTCTTCGGAGCTAGCCCATTCAAATTCAGCCACAAAATCCACCCCTGAAACCCAACCTGAAATTTCCTTGAAAGTAGTGACACTGACCAGTCGATCAGCACCTTCCTCGAAGGTGAATCCAAGCAGGTCTACATACATTCCGGAGCAATAGCGTGCATCTGTGAGATTGGTGATTCCGTTGATTTTTACAAAAGTTCGTAAGGCCATAGTTCTGATTTTTCGATTGCGAAGGTAAGTAAGATGGGGGAATGGGAAAAAGAAATGAGTTGATTTGGTTAGTTGCAAACTTAATAAATATGATAAAAACTGCTATTTTTGAACATATTTTGGAACAATGAAAACCATTTTCAGCAGTTTTGTGATCCTTCTTTTTATTTTTCTTTCCAGCTGTGACCGGAAAGTGGAGGATTCTATTTCTGATTTTGAGTTTGACTTCCAGCCAATGGAGAAAGGTCTTTTTTGGATTTATTCCGTCGATGAGACCATCTATTTTGGTGAGAATGATTCTGAAAACTCTACTTTTTTTTATAGGGATTTGATCCGTGATTTCTACGTTGATGCCTCCAATGAACAAGTTTTTATAGTTGCTCGGTCCAAATCCTTAGATCAAAAATCATGGACTATAGTGAAGGAATATACATTGATCAGAAGAAGTTCCACGCTTGTTAAAACTTTAGATAACCAACCTTTGGTATCACTTACTTTTCCTCCTGTACTTGGGAAATCTTGGAACGGGAATACCTATAGAAATGAGGTGGTTGACGAATTCCAGATTGATGATCAACATAAAAATAATTTTCCAGGAGCATTAGAGACTAATGTGATCAGAGTCTTACAGGAGGAAAGTGATGATTTGATTACATTTAGAGACAATCGGTACGAAGTTTATGGCAAAGGGATCGGTCTTTTAGAGAAATATGATGAAGTGCTAACTTACTGCTCTCGAAACGATTGTTTGGGAAATCAGTTAATCAATTCGGGATTCAAAATTAAAATGGAATTGATCGATTATGGAAAGAATTAAACTGCTCATTATTTTGGTATTATTTTTTGGACTTGCAGGCAGTTCTTTCGCCCAAGATCGTTACGCGGTCTTTTATAAATACAAACCCCAAATCGATCTTTCATTAAATCAACCAACGGCTTTTTTAACTTCAAAAGCCTTAGCTAGAAGAACTCGAGAAAACATAAAAGCAGACAGTTTGGATCTGCCAGTGTCAAAAAAGTATGTAGATCAGGTTCTGACTTTCTCCAATTATGTGCTTTATTCAAGCAAATGGTTGAATGCAACGATAACCATAACCGATGCCGCAAGAGCTTCTGAGATCGCTAAGCTGCCTTTTGTTTCTAAAATTGAGCTGGTGGGAAGGGGTTTTCTCCCACAACCAAATACTCGGATTGACGCTAAACTTGATCCTACTTCTACTCATAAGCTTCGATCTCCAAGTGGAGAAAATGAACGGACTCAAGCAGCCCAAGAAAATTCCTACGACTTTCAAAATGAGCTAATCGGAATCACGCAAATGCTAGCTGAAGGCTATTCCGGCAAAGGAATCACTATAGCGGTTTTTGACGCAGGATTTCCTGGGGCAAACACCTCTTTGGCTCTCAAGCATTTGGAAACGAATAAACAGGTTGTTGCTACGCGAGATTTTGTCCGTCCTTGGAATTCCAATGTCTATCAAGATAATCAGCATGGTATGAATGTGCTTTCCCTGATCGCCTCCAAAGATCCTGCTATTCTGATCGCTGGTGCTCCGGATGCCAATTACATTCTCGCGATGACCGAAGAAGTGGCTACTGAATACCGAGTAGAAGAATATAACTGGGTCAGAGCGGCGGAGTTTTCGGATAGTTTGGGTGTTGATATTATTTCCAGTTCTGTTGGATATTGGGATTTTGACGATACGGCTATGAATTATACAGTGGCTGATTTGGATGGAAAGACTACAACTATCACGAAAGGAGCAACCATTGCAGCTGGCAAAGGAATTCTTGTGGTAAATAGCGTTGGGAATTATGGGTCAAGTGCTTCAACACTAGTGGCGCCTGCAGATGCAAAGGGCATCCTAGCTATTGGATCTGTTAATAAAGATTTCACTGTTTCAAGCTTCAGCTCTAGAGGACCTACTGGGGATGGGAGAATTAAACCTGATTTGGTCACTTTCGGAAATGGCGTATCCTTGATCCGATCAAATGGAACAGTGGGATTTGCGAATGGAACTTCATTTTCAGCTCCTCAAATAACTGCTTTAGCCGCTGGAATCTGGCAGGCAAAACCAGAGTGGACCAAGGATAAATTAATTGAGATGCTTTTGGCAAGTGGTACCAATGCAGAAAAGCCGGATAATCAAATCGGTTATGGTATCCCAAGATTCCGTGAGGCACTCTATGGAGAAATACTTTCGGTAGAAGAAAATCCTGAGATCATTCAGTGGAAAATATTTCCAAATCCTCTGGATGGTGATCAGTTGAATATTTATTTTGGAACTGGCATCAATAGCGAATTTACGCTGTTGGATTTTAATGGAAGAGCGCTAGATAGGAAAGAATTAAGCCGATCAAGCCCTCTCGTCCCTTATGAAGTAAGTGTAGCAGGTCTCAAGCCAGGACTCTACATCATCCAACTCCAAGACGGACAATTGATCAAGCGGTCAAAGCTTATGAAGCAATAAGTGATTTTCATCCTTTATAAATACCCATGATACCTTTAATTGCCCCTTCTATTCTTGCTGCAGATTTTGCAAATCTTCAAAAGGAAGTGGAAATGTTAAATCAATCTGAAGCAGATTTTATCCATATAGATATTATGGATGGAGTTTTTGTGCCAAATATTTCCTTTGGTATTCCAGTCACTGCGGCAATTGCAAAGCATGCTAAAAAGCCCTTGGATGTGCACCTGATGATTATAAATCCCGATCAATATTTGGAAGCTTTTCGAGATGCTGGGGCAGCAATTATGTCGGTGCATTACGAGGCTTGTCCTCATCTCCATCGTACTATTCAAGCCATCAAAGCGACTGGTGCAAAGGCTGGTGTAGCAATTAATCCTCATACTCCGGTGGAGTTACTTTCAGAATTAATTCAAGATATTGATTTAGTCTGTGTCATGTCGGTGAATCCTGGCTTTGGCGGACAAAAATTTATTGAAAATACTTACGATAAGGTTTCTCGGCTTAAAGAATTGATTTTAAGAAAAAATGCTGCAACTCAAATAGAAATTGATGGAGGAGTGAATGTTGCAAACGCAGAAAAGCTCATTTTTGCGGGTGCAGATGTCTTGGTAGCAGGAAGTTTTGTGTTTAGCTCCCCAAATCCTATTGAGACAATCAGTAAGCTTAAGTGCATAAAGTAATTTTCGGAAAATTTGCCATTTATCATAAATTAACGATCAAACCCTATTTAAAACTTGATTTTTCGGGTTTTGAGCTGTTAATTGCAATTTGATACTAAACTAAAAAAACATGATGATGAAAAAATTTATGCTTTTCGGGATCTTTTTTTCTTTCCTAGGGCTAGCTGCATATGCGCAAGATGTTGAAGAAGTGACAGATGAAGAATTGACGATGTTTGCAAATGTGGAAGTAATGACTTCAAATTATGTAGATGAGAAGACAGAAGTATTAAGAAACATGATTCTTAATAATGAAAAAATAGATGGCGGCGCAAGATACAATGAGATCAAAGCAGCTTGGGGTGACGAGGCTAAAATGTCTGAAGCAAAAGTAACTGAGGAAGAGAAAGAAGCATTTCAAGCAGTTAAGGATTTCCAGGACTCGCTACAAGAAAGTGTAAAAACATATAAGACTGAGTTGATTATGGACGATACAATTCTTGGTGCAGGTACTTACAATAAAGTCAATGGAGCGATCAAGGAAGATCCGGCTCTGAAAGCAAAATTAGACGGAATGATTGAAGTACAAAAAGAGCAAGAAGCTGCTGCTAAAGCTGCTAAAGGTGATGGTTGATTAGGATAATCAACACAATAGATTTTATAGGGCTCCAAATTG
The DNA here is from genome assembly GCA_963926065.1 of uncultured Algoriphagus sp. GTDB lineage: Bacteria > Bacteroidota > Bacteroidia > Cytophagales > Cyclobacteriaceae > Algoriphagus. The sequence continues at coordinate 278 of CAWUWQ010000209.1, read as the reverse complement.
GATTTTTTAGATTAAAGTCTTGAACTTTTCTAGATAATTTCAATTTTGGAGCCTTTTTTTTATATTTTCACACCAATTAGTTGACTGGTTCGTTATCAAATTATGTTGTCAAAAAAATCATTTCTGAGTTTAATTTTTTCTCTTCTTTTCGTGTATGCCTTTGCCCAAGAAGATGATATTTTCGGCATATCAAACAAAGCCAAAAACCCAAAAAGTGCATCTGGTATTGGAAATGTCACTCGAAACGTGATGGAAATGTTTGCAGTAGAGATTTCTAC
>CAWUWQ010000208.1:0-8262 GCA_963926065.1 uncultured Algoriphagus sp. | reverse complement strand
GAATATTAGAGCAGGGATTTATATCTTTGAAGGTTACGATACTAAAAAGGTGCTGGTAAAGCGCTTTATTAAAAGATAATCAAACCTAAATCACATGAAATTTAAACCAGGAGTAAAATACGGCGAAGAGCTTAAGGATCTTTACGCATACGCGAAAGAAAATGAGTTTGCAATGCCTGCAGTTAACGTCATCAATACCAATTCAGTCAATGCCGTTTTGGAGACTGCAAAGAAATTGAATTCTCCAGTGATCATCCAATTTTCAAATGGTGGAGCGCAATTTTTTGCAGGTAAGTCACTACCTAATGATAAGCAACAAGCTAGTATAGCAGGTGGGATTTCAGGAGCACATCACGTGCATTTGATGGCTGAAGCTTATGGCGTTCCAGTGATTTTGCATACGGATCATGCTGCTAAAAAACTACTACCTTGGATCGATGGTCTTTTGGAAGCGGGAAAAGCATATCATGCTGCTCATAAGCGTCCATTATATAGCTCTCACATGCTCGATCTTTCGGAGGAGCCTTTGGAAGAAAACGTGGAGATCTCATGCAATTATTTCAAGGAATTTGTGAAGCTTGACATGGCTATCGAGATCGAACTTGGTGTTACAGGTGGAGAAGAAGATGGAGTGGATAACTCAGATATTGATTCTTCAAAATTATATACTCAGCCAGAGGAAGTGGCCTATGCCTATGAGCATTTGAAACAAATCGGTGAGCTATTTACTGTAGCTGCAGCATTTGGAAATGTGCACGGCGTTTATAAGCCAGGTAACGTTTCCTTAAAGCCTGTAATTCTTAAAAATTCTCAAGACTTTATCAACGAGAAGTACGGAACTACTGGTAAGCCAGTGAACTTTGTATTCCATGGTGGATCAGGATCAACTTTGGAAGAGATCAGAGAAGCAAATAGCTATGGCTCTATCAAAATGAATATCGATACAGATATGCAGTGGGCATTTTGGGAGGGTATTTTGTTGAATTATAAAAAGAATGAGGCTTATCTACAGACTCAGCTTGGTAATCCAGATGGAGCTGATAACCCAAATAAGAAATATTACGATCCTAGAAACTGGTTAAGAAAAGGAGAAGAGAATTTTGTAAAGCGTCTAGAGAAAGCATTTGAGATGCTTAATGCCGTTAATAGAAATTAAGCTTTTGTACTGATTTATAAGAGGAAGTCACTGCAATCGGTGACTTTTTCTTTTTAATAGAATCCCATGAAGAAAATTCAATTGACACTTATGGCTGGACTTGCAGTAGCAGCTGCCTGCAAGACCGATAAAAACCCCGAAGTAAAAGACTATTGGCCTCAAGCAGGTGTCACTTATGAGATTTTTGTACAATCATTCAACGACTCAGATGGTGATGGTATTGGAGATTTGAACGGCGTGACGGAAAAGCTAGACTATGTTAAGGATCTCGGAGCAAATGCGATATGGTTTATGCCAATTATGCCCTCACCTAGCTACCATAAATACGATGTGACTGATTACAAGGGGATTCATCCAGACTATGGCACGATGGAGGATTTCAAAAATCTTTTAGAAGAAGCACATAAGCGAGATATCAAGATTGTGATTGATTTGATCATCAATCACAGTGGAAGTGGTCACCCGTGGTTTGAGGAAGCTCGAAAAGGTCGAGACAATCCTTACCGTGATTATTATGTTTGGGCGCAAAAAGACACGATCGCTGAGTCAATTAATAAAAAGGTGATTACACTGGATAGTGATAACATCCGCCAATGGCATGATCCAGGAAATGGAGAAGATTTTTATTACGGATTTTTTACTGGAGAAATGCCTGATTTGAATTATGATAACCCTAAAGTTCGGGAGGAAATCTATGATATAGGGAGGTTTTGGCTGGAAGAAATAGGTGTTGATGGCTTCCGATTAGATGCAGCAAAGCATATTTTCCCTGATGATAGACCTTTGGATAATCATGCGTTTTGGAGGGAATTTCGAGCCAAAATGGAAGCGATCAAGCCTGATGTCTATTTGGTAGGAGAAGTGTATGACAAAAAAGAAATTGTAGCGCCCTATTTACCAGGTCTTCCCGCCTTGTTCAATTTTGATTTTCATTACACCTTGTTGGAAGCATTGAATACTGAGAATGGAATGCTGCTAGCTAAAAAGCAAAAGGAGATCTTGGACTTTTACCAAGGAATCACCCCTAATTTTGTTGATGCTACCATCTCTTCCAATCACGACCAGCCTCGACTGTTGAATGAGTTGGGTTCCGATCCAGATCGCTTCAAGCAGGCAAGCGCTATTCTCCTGACGATGCCTGGAGCTCCTTATTTGTATTACGGAGAGGAAATTGGGATGCTGGGACTAAAACCTGATGAGAATATCCGAGAGCCTTTTCTCTGGGATGTGATCGGAATAGATACTGGAAGAACAAGTTGGGTTGAGCCAGTTTATAGCACGGACGCTACAGTGACACCTCTGGCCATTCAGAGAAAGGATGCCAATAGCTATTTCAATCATTACAAAAGTATTATCGCCTTAAGAAATTCACATCCTGCTTTGGCCATTGGTGATTTGGAATTACCAACAGGTACTTACCCTAAAACAGTGATGGCTTATAGCAGAAAATCGGGAGATCAGGAGATTTTTGTGATTCATAACTTAGGTAAAGTGGAAATTGTGGTTGATGCTCCAGAGGGTTTTAATACAAAACTATTCACCCTTGGGAAAACTGCTCATGCGGAAGGAAAAGTTAAACTTGGAAAAAATGCTAGTATCGTTTTAATGAAATAATCAATACCAGAAACAAGAAAGCCTGATCGATCAGACTTTCTTGTTTTGTCCTGGTTGTGCTTACTTCTCCTGAAGCATCACTAAGTGATCTGTGCTCACAAAGACTTGGGTTGCTGATTTAACCCTTGAGATCGAGAAGACCTTGAGGGTTTTGATAGGTTGGGATTCAGAATTTCAATTGGTTTCTGTTCGAAATTCAAAAGCTGAATTGAGTAGAATTCCAAACTTGTATCTGTGGAGCCCTATCAGAGAACTTAGATTTTTTTTGGTTGAAAAAAACAAAAGTGGCCTGTTAGGACACAGGCCACAGTAGTGGTTACTTGCATTTCGTGGGACACGAATTGTGGCGGAAGGATTAGCTAACTCTGCTTTGACCTTTAATTATCCTTTGCGCTCTAATCATTGAATTAATTAAGTAGATAGAATCTTAGCGATTCTAAAATCATCCTCATCCAGACTCTTATCATCGACAATTGCCTTTTTGATCGGAGTGAAGACTACTTTGTGATTGATCAGGCCAGCCATGACATCATATTTTCCTGCTAGCAGGCCCTCAACGGCAAAAACACCTAATTTTGAGGCAAGTAGTCGATCATATGAACTTGGAGAGCCACCCCGCTGGAGGTGGCCTAGAATCGTTACTTTGATATCATAATAGGGAAGATATTTTTTGACGGTAGCGGCAATTTCAGCAGCTCCACCACTTTTACCACCTTCTGCTACGATTACAATGTTGGAAGATTTTTTAGCCTTGGTTCGCACTTTTAATTTTTCAATTAACTGTTCAATAGGCATTTTTTTCTCAGGAATTAAAATAGCTGCTGCAGCACTACCTATTCCTGCATTTATCGCAATAAATCCAGCATCTCGACCCATTACTTCCACAAAGAATAATCGATCATGGGAGGTAGCCGTATCACGGATTTTGTCAATCGCTTCAATGGCAGTATTACAAGCTGTGTCAAATCCGATCGTAGAATCTGTTCCTGAAAGATCGTTGTCAATAGTGCCAGGAAGTCCAATGGCGGGAATTCCATATTCTTGATAGAATAAGTGTGCTCCTGTCAATGAACCATCTCCACCGATCACAACCAAAGCATCAATGCCATGGCGTTTCAAATTATCATAGGCTTTTTTTCGTCCTTCAGGAGTTCGGAACTCATCACTTCTAGCGGATTTCAAGAAAGTGCCCCCACGCTCCAAAACGTGAGTGATATGACGAGATTCAAGTTTCTTAATGTCATTTTGGATCATCCCTTCGTAGCCTCGATAGATTCCATACATTTCTAGATTGTAATAGAATCCTGCGCGGACCACAGCTCTGATCGCAGCGTTCATTCCAGGAGAATCACCTCCTGAAGTTAGTACGCCAATTTTTTTTATGGTTTTAGGTTCCATTTATAGGTTTTGAGTTATGGCTTTGAACATCAGTTCCGCTGAAGCAGGGTTGGTTGCTAAAGGGATATTGTGTACGTCACAAATTCGCATTAGCATTTGCACATCAGGTTCATGTGGGTGTTTGTCTAATGGATTCCTAAAGAAAATGACCAAATCTAGTTCCTTCTGAGCTGTCATTGCCGCTATTTGCGCATCACCTCCAATTGGTCCTGAAAGAAGTTTTTGAACTTCAAATCCTGCTTTTTCTATATGCAATCCAGTAGTACCGGTAGCGACTAGTGATACGTCAGGCCGAAGTAAGAGGTCTTTGAAGGAACTTAAAAAATGGACCATATCTGATTTTTTCCCATCATGGGCGATAAGGGCAATTTTCATCGGTTTGGTATTAATAGGTTTAACTCAAAGGTAGGAAAATTTCTATTTCTTCAATTCCCCTGTTTTAGAATACCGTTGGAATCTAAGACAGATCAATTCGAATAAGGCCTCAGAATAATTTTTTACGAATTACATTTTCCCTCCAAATAAAGAAGAAAGGTATATTCTAAAGCTAATTCTTTCAGCGCATTGAATCTTCCAGATGCTCCACCATGTCCGGCATCCATGTTGGTATGGAGTAAAAGGAGGTTTTGATCAGTTTTGAGCTCGCGCAATTTGGCCACCCATTTGGTCGGCTCCCAGTATTGGACTTGGCTATCATGCAATCCAGAAGTGACAAGTAGATTTGGGTAATCTTTCGCAGTCACGTTATCATAGGGTGAGTAGGAGAGCATGTAGTCGTAGTATTCCTTAATTTTCGGATTTCCCCATTCTTGAAATTCGCCAGTAGTAAGAGGGATGCTCTCATCCAGCATAGTCGTCACCACATCTACAAAGGGGACTGCAGCGATCATACCGTTAAATAATTCTGGCTTCATATTCATCACAGCTCCCATCAATAGTCCACCTGCACTGCCTCCCATGCCATAGAGATGTGAGGGAGAGGTATATTTTTCTGTGATTAGGTGTTCAGCACAGGCGATGAAATCAGAAAAAGTGTTTCGTTTTCGAAGCATTTTGCCATCCTCATACCAATGTCTTCCTAAGTCCTCTCCACCACGGATATGAGCAATAGCAAATACAAAACCCCGATCCAAAAGGCTCAGTCTAGTGCTTGAAAAATATGCTTCAGAGCTGTAGCCATAGGAGCCATAAGAATACAATAGTAAGGGGTTTGAGCCATCAGGATTAAAAGTATCAATCCGGTAAATCAGTGAGATTGGTACCATCACATCATCTGCCGCTTTTGCCCAAATTCTTGAAGATTGGTAGGCAGATGAATCGTGGCCTCCGACTATTTCTTGCTGTTTGAGTAAGGTTTTGGTATGAAGTACCATATGATAGTCAAAGGTACTGGCAGGTAACACCAGAGAATTGTATCCGAATCGAAGAATGGAAGTATTGAATTCTGGGTTGGTTCCTATCCAAGAAGTATAGGTTTCCTCATCGAAAGCTAGGTAATGAGCTTCAGAATTATCCCAAGGCTTGATCTGAATCTGAACCAATCCATTGGTTCGTTCTTGCACGACCAAGAAATCTGCAAAAATATCGAAGTCCTCCAGGAGACTTTCTTTCCGATGTCCAATCACATCTTCCCAATTTTCTATTCCCGGGTTTTTGATAGGGGTTTTTATTAATTTAAAATTCTGTGCTTCATGATTAGTTCTGATCCAAAAATGATCTTCATAATGATCTGCAGCGTATTCCAAATGCGAAACTCGTTCTTGAATCAATCGAAAATCACCTTTTGGGTTTTCGGTTTCCAAGAACCATATTTCAGAAGAGCTAGTACTCTCTGAATGAATGAGAAGAAATCTTTCAGACTTGGTTTTATGGATGATGCAGCTAAATTCTTCATCCTTTTCCTCAAAAATAAGTTGATCTTTCGATGAATCAGTTCCTAATTGGTGAGAATAGATTTGATAAGATCGAAGAGTTTCTGGGTCTTGTTTCGAATAAAATATGGTAAGATTATCGGATGCCCAGCTGAAATTCCCCGTCACTGTAGGGATTTGATCTTCAAGTATTTCCCCTGATTCCAAATCTTTGAAGCAAATCTTATAGATTCTTCTACCCACTTCATCTGCTGCAAATGCTAAGAGTTTTTGATTAGTGGAAACTGATGTTCCTCCGACTTGATAGTAGTTTTTTCCTTCTGCAAGTAAGTTTACATTTAAGATGACTTCTTCAGGTGAGGACAGAGATTCTTTCTTTCTGCAGTAGATTGGATATTCGCTTCCTTTTTCATAACGAGAATACCAGAAATAGCCGGATTTGAAGAAGGGGACACTCTGATCGTCTTCCTTTATTCTACCCTTCATTTCTTCGAAAAGTGAAGTTTGAAAATCTTTTGTTCCTTCCAGAGTTTGAGCTAAGTATTGATTTTCTTGATTGAGGTAGTCGATCACTTCAGGATTTTCACGATGATTCATCCAATAGTAATTATCGATGCGCTCATGACCGTGAATTTCTAGTTTTTCGGCTATTTTTTTTGCGATAGGTGGTTTCATTTTTACAATCTATTTGAGGAGACAATGTTAATCAAATTCCCGCTTGGGGTTTTAATTTTGCACCAATTAAAAACTTAAATGACATTAAAACCTTGATGTCTTAGCTAGAGAAAATATTTTAGCAGGTATTTGTTTTAGAGGATAATTATCGAAATATTCATATTAATAATTAAAACCAAATTAAATTAACCTCAACCAATTAACCTCAACCTTATGGGAATGCTAAAAGAGTTTAAAGAATTTGCAGTTAAAGGTAATGTAATTGATCTTGCTGTAGCTGTGATCATAGGTGGAGCCTTCGGTAAAATTGTTGCATCTTTTGTGAAAGATATTGTTATGCCTCCAATTGGAGTATTACTTGGAGGGGTGGAGTTCACTGATCTTGCGATTGTGCTTAAAGATACTAGCATAGGTCCAGCAGGAGAAGAGCTGGGGCCAGTGTTACTTACTTACGGTATTTTCGTTCAAAATGTAGTAGATTTTGTAATTATTGCGTTTGTGATTTTCCTGGCAATCAAAGGAATCAATTCTATGAAGAAAAAAGAGGTAGAAGCACCTGTGGCACCGGCAGCTCCTCCTAAGTCTGAAGTACTACTGGAGGAAATTCGAGATTTGCTTAAAAAGTAAAATCCTAAAAGGAAAAGGGGCAAGTTGAAAAACTTGCCCCTTTTTTAGTTTCCTCCTCGCTGTCTTTGATAGACGGTTCGGGTAAAATCTCTGGCTATTCCATGGAGCTTCAGGATTTGATTGTAACTGATGATTTTGCTCATTTCGGCCATATATTTCTCTTCTTCAGCTAGCATTCTGCGCTGAATTTCAAATCGTTGTTCAATTCTTTTTTTTGCTTCTGATTCAGAAATCTCCCCGCTTCGTAAATCACTAAGCTTGCTCATTTCTTTTAAATTACCTTCTCGATTATCATTAAATTGATTGTAAACAGGCCAAAACTTCTCCGCTTGTTCAGGTTTGAGGTCCAGTCTTGAAGTCATAAATGCAATACGTGCAGCTTGTAGTTTTTCTGGATCATATCGTTCTCCGGGACGCTGTGCAAAACCAAGCCCGATGGTAAATAAGAAAATTGCTAGTGTAAGGGTATATTTTTTCATAGTTAAAACCAGATTTCGTTTTCTTCCCAAAGCTCAGCGCCCTCAGGAAATTCTTCATTAATTATTTGATCTAAAATCTCATCAGGGTTATCTGCCATACTCAAGACATCTTCAGCCGTCCAATATTGACTATCGATATAGAGATTGATCTCTTCCTCCAATGAAAGTTCTTGAGGTTTGATCTCAGGAGAAAACAAAAACCAAGTTCCAGCACTTAAGATCAACGCAATTGTAGCCGCATAGCGAATCCACGTATTACTTTGGTTTGGCTTGATCGAACCAATGATCTGATCCGGTAACAGCTCAAAATAGTCCTCCGGTATTTTAAACTCTTCTATTTTAGGTAGTTTTCCCATGCGCTGTTTAGACTGATTTTAACCTCAATAGTTTATTCTGACTTTATAGATTCTTCAATTTTTTTTACGGCGTGATGATAACTAGC
>CAWUWQ010000207.1:0-26832 GCA_963926065.1 uncultured Algoriphagus sp. | reverse complement strand
TTCAAGTCTCCCTTTTCAATATACCTTGAAGTACCTTGTCCGGCCAAGACCACATTTCTGGGATTCCAAGTGAATTTATATTTCCAGGGATTATCTTCACTTTCGGGCGCTAGCAGTCCACCGCAGTACGACTTGAAGGAGACGATTTCCTCTCCTTTTGCTTTAGTCTGATCGATAATTTGCATTGCAGACATGTGGTCTAGCCCAGGGTCCAAACCACATTCATTTAAGAAAAATAAGCCCTTAGCCTCAATCTCAGTTTTGAGTGCTCGCATCTGATCAGACTCGTAGGAGCCCGAGAAAAAATGCTTTCCGAACTTTACACAATCCTCAGCTACCAGCGGATGCAAAAATGCTGGCAGCATGGATACCACTACATCAGCAGAAGAAATTAAGGACTCCCTTGAAGCGGAGTTTTCGATATCCAAAGCTTCCGCTTTTGTATTCGGTTTTCCTTTTAGTTTTTCTTGCGCTATGTTGAGATCTAAATCTGCCAAGATCAAGTTTCTCACTCCACTCTGACAGGAGTCTGCCAAATAATCAATAAGGTAAGTGGCGGATTTCCCACCTCCGAGGATTAAAATCGTCTTCATAGGCTGTAATTCTTCGACTAAAATGACTAATATATCATCAGGGAAAAAATTGTTGAGGCCTAAATCAGGGAACATTTTACTATTTTGGGCGTTTGCTCAAGCACATCAAAATTGAATTATGTCTAAGAAAATCACATTTCCCGCTGAGATTGAGCTTGTTGAATTTGAAGCTTTATCCCAAGTAGAGCGGACAGTTATTGAAAATGCTAAGTCGGTCAGTGAAAATTCGTATTCGCCTTATTCAAATTTTCAAGTAGGCGCAGCTGTTGCACTTGAAAGTGGAAAAATCTTACAATCCAGTAATCAGGAAAATGTAAGCTATCCAGTAGGGGTTTGTGCTGAGCGGCTGGTGTTGGGCTATGCCGGCGCAAATTTCCCAACCGAATTTCCAACTATTATTGGTGTCGTCGCAAAGCGTAAAGGAGAGGAGTCTTGGGCATCAGTAAGTCCATGCGGAATGTGTCTTCAGGGGATCAATGAGGTAGAAATGCGCTTTGGAAAGATCATGACTATTCTGATTTTACGTTCGGATGGACAGGTATTTCGAGCGCAGGGGGTCAAAAATTTGCTTCCTTTAAAAATGGATGATCTAAAGAGCTAGCCTTGAAAAAACGAGTTCAATTTGCCTACGAAGCAAACTATTCTATTTCCCACGAGCCTACTTTTGAGGAAAAAGAGATTTGGCTGGTCTTACATGGCTATGGTCAATTAGCAGAATATTTTATCCGAAAATTTCAAGTTTTCGACTCGCCCTCTCGACTATTTGTAGCTCCGGAAGGAACCAATTATACCTATCTGGAGGGTTATAGAGGACGAGTTGGGGCCAACTGGATGACTAGGCATGAGCGTGAGACTGCTATTAAAAATAACCATCGATACTTTGATAGCTTGATGGAAGAATTGCTTGCAGGATATCAGGTTAAACCCATTGTCAATGTTCTCGGGTTCTCTCAAGGTGCTGCTACAGCTACCCGTTGGGCGAGCAACTGGTCTGGGGAAGTCAAACAATTGGTTTTATGGGCAGGAGGATTTGCAGAGGATTTAAATTTGAAAAATTTAGAAGCAAATTTTTCCGCTACTGAGTTTATTATGGTTTTGGGAAATCATGATGAATTACTCCAGCCTGAAAGTATTGAAAAACAGGAGGAACTGATCAAAAAGCTGGCTATTCCGGTCAAAAAATATTTTTTTGAGGGAGGTCATGAGCTAGATCAGGAATTGCTTGCTAAAATTTTTCTTTGGAATGGGTAATTCCTCTTATATTGCCCCATCAATTGTACAACCCAGAATAAATAGGACATATTTAATTTTTCCGTAACCTTTTTAAATCACGAATGCTTTCGCTTACAGAAAAAGAGGTTGAGCAACTTGCTCACCAAACCATGAAAGGAAATATTTGCTTTTATCAGATAGATAAAAAGAAAATATACCAGATGCCAGATGATGAGGATTACTTTAACTACGATCTTACTCCAGACGAGGAAGATATTCTGGATGCTATAGAAGAAAATCCTGACAATTATATTGAATTCACTAAAATGGAGCCCGCTCAGGAGCATCAGATGATGCAGGATTTTGTGGATCGAAAAGTGAAGGAACGTGCGCTAGCCGAAGACCTAGTCAACGTGCTGAGTAAGCCAAAACCAATTACAGGTTTTAAGTTCCAGATTGAAGAGTCAAAGTATAAAAATGACTGGATCGAATTTAGAACTTGGAAATATCAAGATTGGGTAAAGGAGCAAGTTGATAGCTTCAACTATACCGAAGATTAATCGAAAACCGCCTTAGAGCGGTTTTTTTGTTTTATACAGTTTTCCAGTCTTCAGGTTTTTTTTATTAAATTAAAAGAAACGAACTATACTAAACATTATGGCACCACCATTAAAATCGATTCGGAAAGCGATTAATCACTGGTATCTGGTGACTGTTATCGGAGTGATTTTCGTTCTTCTTGGAATATGGGTCTTCCGAACTCCAATGGCTTCATACCTCGTGTTAGCCACATTTTTCAGTATCTCATTCCTCGCAGCAGGATTTACAGAAATTGCTTTTGCACTTAGTAATCGAAAAGAGCTGGACCATTGGGGCTGGTTTTTTGGCTCTGGCATACTCAGTGCACTGATAGGATTCTTGCTTATTTCTAATCCTACACTTTCAATGATAACACTGCCTCTTTATGTTGGTTTTGGAGTGATGTTCAGATCAATTTCAGGAATCAGTTTTGCTTTTAAGCTTAAAGAAATGGGTTCGGAATATCATTCCATTCTGTACTTGAGTTTGGCTGGAATGGTACTTTCTTTTCTTCTGATTTGGAATCCAGGTTTTGTTGGAATGACCTTGGTGACGATTACCGCTTTGATTTTCATTTTATTGGGAGTGATTGCAATTCTACTTTCCATGAAAATGAAAAAACTTCATGATCTTCCGGGGAAATTGAAGAACCGAACTGCCAACCAGTAATCCATTGGGCCCAAGAGATTGGGTTTTTTTATCCTTGGTTTCCTTTAAATCAAAACAACCTCCATGCGAAAAATTCTCTTTACAACGCTTATTTTAATTAGTCTAGTTTCAGTTGGTTTTGCCCAAAATTGGGATTGGGGTGGTATTATCAATCCTATGCAGGCAAAGTTTAAGGTGAAGCATTACAGATTGGAATTGGAGCTTTTTCCCGAAACCCAATCGATCAAAGGGAAAAGTACAGTGACTTTTTCTGCGATGGAAAAATTGGATTTGCTTCGATTGGATCTTATTGATGAATATCAGGTGAGTAGTGTACAGATGAATGGTACTGAAGTTGAATTTTCCCATGAAAATGATCTCTTAGATATTCAAGTTATTGATTGTACCTGTGATGCTGTCGATATTTTCTATGAGGGAAAAACTCCAATCGCCCCCAACCCGCCCTGGGAAGGTGGATTTACTTGGGAAATAGATCAATTGGGGAATCATTGGATGGGTCTTTCCTCTCAGGGCGAAGGAGCAAAGATTTTTATGCCTGCTTTGGATCATCCTTCTTCTGAAGCATCAGAAGGAGTAGATCTGCTTATTAGTGTTCCCAAACCCTACTTCGTCGCGGCTAATGGGCGCCTGGATGAGATAAAGAGCGAGGGGGAAAAGCTGACGTATTATTGGACGACAGATTATCCGATTAATAACTACGGGATCAATTTCACCATGGGGATATTTCATGAAGAGCAGTTGAACTTCAAATCAATTTCCGGTGTGGAGGTTCCAATGCATGTTTGGGTATTACAAGAAAATAAAGCTAAAGCAAAGGAAATTCTTGAAGTCCTCAAGGTATCCACAGAAACTCATGAGAAATACTTTGGTGCATATCCCTGGCCAAACGATAAAATCGCCATAGTCGAAACTCCTTACCTCGGAATGGAACATCAGACCATCAATGCATATGGCAATGACTACCGATTTGTCAAAATGGGTTCGGTCAATTATGATAATTTATTGCACCACGAGCTAGGCCATGAATGGTTTGGCAATAATGTCTCAGTAGGGGATTGGGCAGATTTCTGGATTCATGAAGGGATTACTGCTTTCGGAGATTGGATGTTTTATTGGGAGCACGGAGGGGAAGATGCGTATTTTAAGAATGCCAAAAATACCTTGCAGCAGATCACACATTCCAAACCGGTAGTAAGTCCAATAAACAGCACCGAAGAGGAAGCCTATCATTCAGAAATTTATACCAAAGGAGCTTTTTTGATGCATTCTTTGCGCTGGGTACTCGGTGACGATGTTTTCTTTCCGATGCTGAAAGCTTTCGCCAGTGACGCAAAATTTACCTACAAAAACCAAGTCAATACCCGTGATTTTATCGATTTTGTTAAATCATATTCTGGAAAGGACCTTGAAGGTTTTTTCGAACTATATCTCTATACGACTGATATTCCTGAAGTGAAAATTTCCAAAAAGGGAAAGAAAGGCTTCGAAGTTTCACTAGAGGGAATTGATTTCCAATTGCCTGTTGAACTGAAAACAGAAAAGGGAATAAAAACAGTGATGTTGGGGAAAAAACCACTTTTAATTAATAGCAAAAGTGTGCCAATCGTTGATCCTCGAGGTTGGTTAATGCTGAAAAAGTGAAGCTCCAGATAGGACTTACCAACAATTAATTACAAGTTGAAAATAGAATAGGATATTAGTTTTGTCTCCTTTGGTTTTTTGTTTTTCTATTCAGTCTGTTGCCCAATCCTATGCAGGCTTCAATGTAGATCGCTAAGTAGGCGTCCATGGTATTTCCCTAAATCTAACAAGTGCGACGGGTTCAGCCCATCGAATAGATTTTAGTATAATCTCAGGTAGTGCTTATTTGGCTACGGACTATTTGGTATTGGATATTCAAAGTGTCCTAAAAGGGGGATGAGGATTTAGCTCTGATGATGATTTGGAGCATTTTCCTTCGGATAACAATTATTTTTCCGGACCATTAACTAAGGCGCATTTTACATATTATAAAATGAACGATTTTATTTTAGCGCTTTTTTAGTGATTAAATCAGGTTTTACCGTGCCCCTTTAGATTATTTTTATAATTTTGACCCAATTTGGACTCAAGTAAAAAATTCTCTTCAACCTCCCTCTCTAATGCCTAAAGACAGTAGCATCAAGCACGTTCTCCTAATTGGTTCTGGTCCCATCGTCATCGGTCAAGCTTGCGAATTTGATTACGCAGGTTCACAAGCGGCTCGCTCTCTTCGTGAAGAAGGAGTAAAAGTCACACTGATTAACTCCAATCCGGCGACGATCATGACGGACCCAGTGACAGCGGATAATGTGTATTTACTTCCTCTGGAAAAGAAATCAATTATTAAAATCTTGACCGATCATCCAGATATCGATGCAGTACTCCCTACCATGGGAGGTCAGACTGCTTTGAATCTTGCGATCGATTGTGATAAAGCTGGAATTTGGAAAAAATTCAATACCCAAATGATTGGTGTGGATATCGAGGCGATTGATACCGCTGAGAATCGCGAGAAATTCAAGGCGCTGATGGAAAAAATCGGCGTGGGCGTTTGTAAAGGAGCGACTGCTACATCTTTTCTTCAGGGTAAGGAAATAGCGCAAGAAATAGGGTTCCCTTTAATCATCAGAGCATCTTATACCCTTGGTGGTGCAGGTGGAGCTTTTGTAGAAAAAGAAGAGGATTTTGAACATTATTTGGTTGCAGGATTACAAGCTTCTCCAGTGCATGAAGTGCTTATCGAGCAAAGTATCATGGGTTGGAAAGAGTATGAGCTTGAAGTGATGCGTGATAACATCGGTAACATGATCGTGATCTGTTCCATTGAGAACTTTGATCCGATGGGTGTGCATACTGGCGACTCGATCACAGTTGCTCCAGCGATGACTTTGCCGGATACTACTTATCAGCGAATGCGAAATTATGCCATTACGATGATGAATAGCATTGGAACTTTCGCAGGTGGATGTAACGTGCAATTTGCCGTAAGCCATGATAACTCTGAAATTATTGGAATCGAAATTAACCCACGGGTTTCTAGATCTTCTGCATTGGCTTCAAAAGCAACAGGGTATCCAATTGCAAAAGTAGCAGCTAAGCTCGCATTAGGCTATAATTTGGATGAGTTGAAAAACTCAATTACAGGTACTACTTCTGCATTTTTCGAGCCTTCGATTGACTATGTGATCGTAAAGATCCCACGTTGGAATTTTGACAAATTTAAAGGCTCTGACAGAAGACTTGGACTATCTATGAAATCGGTAGGTGAGGTGATGGGAATTGGTCGAAATTTCCAAGAAGCCCTTCAAAAAGCATGTCAATCCCTTGAAATCAAACGAAATGGTTTAGGTGCAGATGGCAAAGAATTGAAGGATCAAGATAAAATTCTTTATTCTTTGGCTAATCCAAGTTGGAATAGATTATTTCATGTTTATGACGCATTTAAACTTGGGATTTCTTTCCGAACGATTCATGACCTCACTCAAATCGATAAATGGTTCTTAAAGCAAATTGAAGAATTGATTCATTTGGAAAGGGAAATTGAAAAATACGGTATTGATTCAATTCCAGCCGAGCTTATGGAGCTTGCTAAGAAAAAAGGTTACGCAGATCGGCAGATTGCTCATTTATTAGATTGTTTGGAAAGCGAAGTCTTCGACAAGCGCTACCAGGAAATGGGAATCAAGCGAGTTTATAAATTGGTAGATACCTGCGCAGCAGAATTTGAGGCTCAGACTCCTTACTACTATTCCACTTTTGGAGAAGAAAATGAATCGATCCGATCAGACCGTAAAAAAGTAGTCGTCTTGGGTTCGGGACCAAACCGGGTGGGTCAAGGAATCGAATTTGATTATTCTTGCGTTCATGGAGTTTTGGCTGCGAAAGAATGTGGCTATGAAACTATCATGATCAACTGTAACCCAGAGACGGTTTCTACCGACTTTGATATTGCAGATAAACTTTATTTCGAACCCGTATTCTGGGAACATATATACGAGATCATTTTGCATGAGAATCCACTTGGTGTCATAGTACAGCTAGGTGGTCAGACTGCATTGAAATTGGCTGAAAAGCTTGAGAAATACGGAATTAAGATTATCGGAACTAGTTTCGAGGCCCTCGACTTAGCAGAGGATCGCGGTAGATTCTCTACGTTATTGAAGGAATTGGAGGTGCCATATCCTGAATTTGGTACGATTCATAATACAGATGAAGCATTGGAGCTTTGCAAGACGATTGGCTTCCCACTTTTGGTTAGACCTTCCTATGTATTGGGTGGTCAGGGGATGAAGATTGTGATCAATGAAAAAGAATTGGAGCAACACGTAGTGAACGTGCTGCGTGATATTCCAAATAATGAAATATTACTGGATCATTTCCTCGAAGGAGCGATTGAGGCGGAAGCAGATGCTATTTGCGATGGGGAAAATGTCTATATTATTGGAATCATGCAGCACATCGAGCCGGCGGGAATTCACTCCGGAGATTCGTATGCGGTGCTGCCTCCTTATAATTTGGGAGACTTGGTGGTTCGCCAGATCGAAACTTACACACACAAAATTGCCTTAGCATTACGAACAGTTGGATTGATCAATATCCAGTTTGCCATTAAAAATGATAAGGTCTATATTATAGAGGCGAATCCTAGGGCTTCTAGAACAGTACCATTTATCTGCAAGGCTTACCGGGAACCTTATGTCAACTACGCCGTAAAGGTGATGTTGGGTGAGAAAAAAGTGACTGACTTTGAATTCAAACCTTATAAGAAGGGTTACGCTATCAAAGAACCTATTTTCTCCTTCCATAAATTCCCTAATGTAAATAAGGAGTTGGGACCAGAAATGAAATCAACAGGAGAGGCAATCTACTTCATCGATGATCTGATGGATGATTACTTCTTGAAAATTTATGCAGAGCGAAACCTCTATTTGAGTAGATAATCTGAAAAGCTAAATTATAAATAACCTTGTTAAAGTTTTTAATAATATTTCTAGGAGTGGGTTGGCTTTTGGGCCAACTCATTCGCTATTTCTTGCGGTCCAAACTGATGAAATTTGCAAAGCATGTAAATGAGACTCAAAAAGAGCAAATGCGTGCCAATCAGCAAAATGCAAGAAATAAGGAGGATGTTAATGTGGATTTCATTCCAAAAGAACATCAGCAAAAGCGCTCCAAAGATATTGAAGGTGGCGAGTATGTAGATTATGAAGAAGTGAAAGAGTAAATCCTTCACTTTTCAGCGTTTTAAAACCACCAAGATAAAAAAGGTTTCGCTAAGGAAAACAAAGTGAATACTTAATAGCAATCTGGTTCAAGTCTTCGGACTTGGACCTTTTTCTTTTAGAGAGCAGAATGAATTTTCAAAATGCGATGAGCTTTTTCCATAAATCCGGTTTCAAAAAGGCTATTTCCGAATTCAGTAGGAACTTAAGGTCTATATTAGGAATGTCTATGTTGGATTTAAGTCCCATCGAGACGACACTCAAATCATCTTGCACCAAAAAATTTTAAAACCACTTGCGGTTTTGGTCCCAATCAAAAAATCTTCGCCTCCATCTTTTAGCCCAAATTTCTTTTTGAAAGCATCGGAACCTGAAGCATAATTTCGAGTAATCACATTGACTTTTCCAGTGGGAAACCGCTTTTTCAACTCATTTTTCTTTGGATTGATTTCCTCCAAAATTTCAAAAACCCGACCAGGGACACCAGTTTTAACATCATTTATCGTGTATAGGTGGCTGTTGATATCCAGTTTTTTTAATCCAAATCGATTCCCAAATGTCTTGAAAGCTCCAGCTTTTAAAATCCCAGAAAAAGGCTCGATCAGGTATTTTTCAGCTTCGCCAATATTGGCTACAGCATCGATTTCCTCCTGAGGAATGCAAGAAAACCGATGGATTTCCTTCCCAAGTTCCACCGCTTCAATCACCATTGAATCGAAATTTTTACTCTTTTCCCAAGAAAGAAGCAATTCTTTCACTTCGTTTTTTACGGAAATGATTTGGACTTTCTGGATTTCTGGAAGCTCTTCCAAAGCCTGAGAAATATCCAGCATCGGAGAGAGTTTGAGAAGAATAGAATCACTCTTGTTTTTCATCAGCTCCCATGCCGCCGCTACGTTAGGTTGACAATCTTCGAGCCTGTACAATTTCTGATTTGAATTTCCTCTTCTAGCTGGGTCGGCATAGATCAGTTCAAAATGATCTTCGGATGTTGATAAGAATTCTACCCCATCTCCAATTTCGATCTGAAACTTTCCAGGAGCTAATACTTCTAAATTGTGAGTAGCGATCTGCGCAAGATCAGGTTGCTGCTCACAATAAATAGCCTTCTCAAAATCCTTACTTAAATAAAAACTATCTACACCAAACCCGCCGGTAAGATCGATCATTAGTTGCCCGGATTGGCCAATTGCTTTGAATTTTGCAGTTTCTTCAGAACTACTTTGCTCAAGAGAAATACTGGCAGGAAAGATCAGCTCTGAATTTGAAGCCCAGGAAGAGAGTTTTTTTTTCGCTTTTTGCCGGGCAGAAATCTGCTGCACCGCAGCCTTGAGGTCAAAGTCTGTTTTCCCCTGAAATTTAAAAAGTAAAAGTGCAGGATCTTCATTCAGATGATCCTGCACAAATTGTCTAAAGTCAGCCCGATGATATTGGCCCAACACCATTTAAACGAGTTTATTTTCTAAAGCAAATTCTGCGATTTGTACGGCATTGGTAGCAGCTCCTTTGCGAAGATTATCTGCGACAATCCACATGTTTAGCGTATTGGCCTGAGACTCATCTCTGCGGAGTCTTCCCACAAACACCTCATCTTTCTTATGTGCTGTGATTGGCATTGGGTAGATAAAGTTCGCAAGATCATCTTGAACAATGATTCCTGGGTAATTTGAGAGCAGTTCACGAACTTCTGCTAAGTCAAAATCCTGTTTGAATTCCACATTTACTGCCTCAGAGTGTCCTCCCATGGTTGGGACTCGAACCGTAGTTGCAGTTATTTTGATCGTGTCATCCGAGAAAATCTTCTTGGTTTCATTGATCATCTTCATTTCCTCTTTTGTATATCCGTTTGGTTGGAAGACATCAATGTGAGGAAGAACATTCATGTCGATCTTGTGAGGATAAACCATCTCTGGAGTAGTTCCAGCTCGCTCAGCCATCATTTGATCTACAGCGGCCTTCCCAGTCCCAGTAACAGACTGATAAGTTGACACTACAATTCGCTTAATTCCATAACGTTGGCGCAAAGGTTCCAACGCCAAAACCATCTGGATCGTAGAGCAGTTTGGATTGGCAATGATTTTATCTTCTTTAGTAATCTCCTTGGCATTGATTTCTGGTACGATCAATTTTTTGCTCGGGTCCATTCTCCATGCAGAAGAGTTATCGATCACTAAGGTTCCCACTTCAGCAAATTTTGGAGACCATTCTAACGAAGTGGTTCCTCCTGCTGAGAAAATCGCAATTTCCGGTTTCATCGAAACCGCATCGGCCAAGCCGATCACCGAGTAATCTTTTCCTTTATAAGCAATCTTTTTTCCAACTGATCGCTCACTGGCGACAAGTAGAAGTTCGTCAAAAGGGAAATTGTGCTCATCAAGCACCTCAAGAATTTCGGATCCTACCAAGCCGGTAGCTCCTACCACTGCTAATTTCATTGAAATAGTTCTAATAGGTTGTAAAATGGAAGCTGTAAAAGTAAGGACTATGGGTTCATTTTCAGATCTATGATTGAAAAGTTTCGAATCAAAAGCTAATTTATTTAACTCGACTTGCCTAAAAGATCAGGTATTTTTTGCTTAAATTGTTTATAGTTTTTAGACTGATTGAAATTATGCACATTTTTTTAGCACTCCTTTTTTTGAGTATAGCTGGCATTCATCCTGTTGGTGGGGGGTTAAAAGCAAAAACAAATCAAATTCAACAATTTGAGGATAGTTTCATTTTGGTAAATGCTCCCCAAGAATTTCTGATAGGATGGACGGGTAATGAAGTCAGAAGTACTGCTACTCGAATTTTTCAAAGTACACAGGGAAGGAATGGTTCGTTAGCAGTTGCAGCTCAGCCTATTTCTTCTTTCAATGCAGTAATTACTGCTAGACTTTTGAATGCTGATTTGAGCGATCCGAAAGTGCAGTTCTGGGCCAAGTCAGTCCAAAATGGAACGGGTACCCGAGCGGCGGAAATCTTTTACTCATGGAAGGGAGTAAGTCAAAGCAACTTTAGCGGGCCACAAATTTTGGAAGGGAGTCAAGAATTCCCAAATGAAACTCAAGAATTCAAAAAGTATCGAATCGATGTTCCTGAGGCCTTAAAAGGAGAGGTGGAGTTTATTTTAAAAATTGAGGTTCGCTATGGCTCTGGAACTGGAAATGCAGCTCGCTGGGTCATGGATGACTTCGAGTTTGGTGACTTCGAGGAAGATCTTTCAGCTCCTTTAGTTAATCTAGTGCGAGGCTACGATGAGAAAATAGTGGAGCTCGTCTTTAATGAGGCGCTGGACCCTATCTTTTCGACATTTATTTTGAATTATGAGCTTGAAGGGCTTGCACTTCAAAATGCAGAATTGAAGAATGATTCTCTGGTATACCTTTTTTCAAATGAATCCCTGATTAAAGGGCAAGAGTACAAATTGAAAATCAGGCAAATCCCTGACTTGAAGGGGAATTTCATGAAAGACACTTTGGTGACATTCACTTTTTCCGACCCAACCGAAATTTCTCTAAAAGGACTTGTGATTAATGAGATCATGCCTGCACCGAAAGTAGATTTGGACCTTCCCAATGTGGAGTATGTGGAGCTTTTTAATGCAAGTGATCAAGATTTAAGATTGGATGATTTAGTCATGGCCAATTCAAGAACATCCACCTCTCTTCCAACAGCTTGGCTCGCATCAGGCGAGTATTTGATTCTTACCCCAGAAAATCAAGCATTGTCATTGGCTGGTTATGGAAAAGTGTTGCCGCTAAAAAACTGGCCGACCCTACTCAATTCTGGGGATGTAATTACCCTATCAAAACAGGATGGAAAAGTAGTGGATCAGCTAAGCTATTTGACTGCAAGCTGGAAAGGTTCTGAATTTTCAAATGGAGGTTATAGTTTGGAAGTCGTAAATCCATTTTACTCCTGTGATCAATCTATACTACTTCTAGCTTCCAAGGCTCCTTTGCGAGGAACTCCCGGAAAGCAGAATTCTGTTTTCTCTTTAGAGGTGGATTTAGAAAAACCCACTATTATTCGTTCATTTTTCAAAGATGAGTCGAGTATTATTTTAGAATTCTCAAAAGCTGTTTTCCCTAGTTTGGATGGAAAGAACTTTTCTATAGAACCCGAGCTGCCAATCGCTGGAGTTAATTTTGAAAAGTCGAATCGAATTCTCATTCGCTTGAACTCTCCAGCAGTGGCCAACAGTATTTATAAACTGAGCTTTATTGACATACAGGATTGTAGTGGGAATAGCCTTGAGCAGAATAAAACCACCGAATTGGTTTTGCCGCTTCATGCTAAAATTGGTGACCTGATCATTAATGAGGTGCTTTTTAATCCAAAGACTGGTTACCCAAAATTTGTTGAGATTCAAAACACAACTACTGCTACGCTTGAATTCAGCTCTTGGCAATTGGCAAACTTGGATGATATTGGCAATCCGGCTCAAGTGAGGATGATGGGAGAAGAAAACCTTCAAATCCCTCCAAAAGGCTTTGCTGTTTTCACTACAAACCCATCTTTGCTACTAGCTGCTTATCCTGATTCTGATGCTACCACATTTTATCAGTTAAGCTCACTGCCAAGTTATACCATCACCGAAGGAGATGTTGTTTTGCTAGATGGAAATAGTCAGGTTTCAGAAGTTTTTTCATATTCTGAGGACTTGCACCATCCTCTTCTTCGAGATCCAAAAGGAGTTTCTTTGGAACGAATTTCCAGTTCGACTCCCGTCAATATACGGTCAAATTGGCACTCTGCCTCAGGAATAGCTGGTTATGCAACACCAGGAAGAAAGAACTCCCAATTCATTTCAGCAGAGTATGATGGGAATATTATTCAAATTGAGCCTGAGGTTTTTGATCCTCAGGGAAGCGCGGGAAATACGTTCACCAGCATTAAATATGAACTGGAACAGGCCGGGTGGATTGGGAGTTTTCGAATTTATTCTATTTCTGGGCAACTAATTCAATCCTTAGCACAGAATGAGATTTTGGGAACCAGGGGGTTATTCACGTGGACTGGGACTGATTCTTTTGGAAAAATTGTGAGACCTGGATACTATATCTTACTAGTAGAGTTATTTGATCTTTCGGGGAACTTGAAATCGATAAAAAAGACGCTTATCGTGGCGACAAGATTTTGATATTATTTAAATGGGTAAACATGTATTGTTTTTTTTCAGTAATTTAAAAGTGCTTAAACAACCCAAAATCATGGAAAAAGACTTAATTAATTCATCTCTGCATTCCCTATGCATCCTAAATGCTAAATCAATTACTGAAGTGGCACAGTACCTTAAAATGAAATATCGCTTAGATATTGATGAAACTGTCCTAAATAAGCGCTTAAATAACATTTTGTATGAGGAAAAGGCCGTAGCCTAGTGGTAGATTGCTTTTGAATGAAAGTTTTCTAGTCATTTATTTCTTCATCAACTACTCATCAAGCCCAAAAATCTACCGAAAGGTTTAAATACAGGAAAATCATTTTTTAATCTAATTGAAATCATTTTTTTTGGAAATTCATTCTCTAAATGTATTTTAGAGGAATTTATAAAAGTAAAGTTGCCCTAATTATCACGTTTAATCTGTTAGCTATGAGTCAAGGAGAAAAGACCGCTTATTCCCAAGAGGAATTGAAAGAATTCGAAGATTTGATTTTGGCTAAACTTGCAAGCGCAAAAGAAGAGCTGACTTCATTAAAAGAGTCCTTAAGTAAGAAAAATGATAGTGGGACTGGTTTTACAGCCTCTACCTCTAAATCATTAGAAGATGGTGCTGATACGTTAGAGCGAGAAAGTCAGAACCAGTTAGCTGCGCGTCAACAGAAGTTTATTATCAGTTTGGAAAATGCCTTGATCCGAATCAAGAATAGTACTTATGGGGTTTGTGTGGATACTGGCAAATTGATCTCAAAAGAGCGTTTGAAAGCTGTTCCTCATACGATGCACTCGATTGAGGCAAAGTTGGCAAAACAATAAATCTTGGATTTCCTTCATCGGCATATTGAAGCATTGATTTTCTGTGCACCTACTCCTTTGCCTGTTGCAGAAATCGTAAAATGTCTCACTGAGATGTTTGAAGTAGAGGTGCCTGAAGACCACGTTTTGGCTGCAATCAAGGAGCTTAGGATCAAATACCAATCAGAGGATTTTTCATTTCAAATCGAATTTTTGGGAGGTGGTTTTCAATTTTTAACCAAACCCGCCTATCAAACTTCAATTAGTATTCTTCTCAAACAACAATCACAAAAGAGACTCTCCATGGCACAATTGGAGACGCTATCTATTATTGCCTATAAGCAGCCTATTACCAAAGGAGAAATCGAGCAAATCAGAGGGGTAAATAGTGATTATTCTGTGCAAAAACTTCTAGAGAAAGAGCTTGTGGAAATTCTAGGTAAATCAGAAGGAGTCGGAAGACCATTGATTTATGGTACTTCTGAAAAATTCATGGAATATTTCGGGATTAATTCTGTTACTGATTTACCTCAACCAAAAGATTTTTCGAACTCTGATAATCAGATTGGGGAACAAAAAGACTGATTATTCAGATAATTCTACTTTGGCAAGTTGAGCGATTAGGAATTTCCTGCCGGATTTTACTTCCAGACACAGTACTCTAGTTCGTCGAGTTTCTCCTTTTTCAAATTCCCTTCCGGCTAAGAGAAATTTATTCCCAGGTTTGAGATCTGAAAGAAAGATAGATTTTTCCTCATGCCTATTCGAATCGTATTTGCTCATTTCTTTCATTAAAAACAGATCTCCCGCCGAACTTGCTTTCGGGTTTTTCATATGCTTTCTCAAAGGAATTAAAAGATCGATCGGAAAAATGGAGTCTATAAGAATCGGGCTCATAAGCTCCGAAAAAGTTTTTTTCCATTCAATTCCATGGGGAGAGACATTAAATCCAAACTTTTTAAACGCATGAAGGTGTGCGATCTCATGAATGAGCGTGAGAAGGAATTGGTATGGGTTGAGATCAGAATTGATTGTTATGGTTTGAATTTCCCGATCTCTTCGATATCGAAAATCTCCCAATTTTGATTTCCTGCTCCTGGTAATTTGAAATTGGAAGGGTTCTTTTTCCCAAAGTTGGATACAATGGTGGGTAGCCGGATGGGGAAGGTGGTTTTTAAAAATCTGGGTGAGATTTTCTAGGCTATTCATTGCTAAAAATATCAAAAAAAAAGAGTTCCGAGATTTCGGAACTCAATTTTTTTAGAAGTGAGAGTTAATTACTTAACTTCTTCAACAACCTCTTCAACTATTACAGCAGAAGAATCAGCAGTTTCTTCAACTACTTCGATTGTCTCTTCAACAACTTCAGTCGACTCCATAGTCTCAGTTGTCTCTTCAGTTACTTCTTTGTTACCGCAAGATGCTGTAGCCATAAGACCAGCGATTGCGAAAATTGCAAATAATTTTTTCATTTTTTGTGGTTTTCTTAATTACGATGCAAAGGTATCATTACTTTTTGCAATAAAACAAGTACCATTTAAATATTTTTTATTTACTCTTATAAATGATTTTTACCGGAACTCCTTCGAAATCAAAGTTTTCACGTAGCCTATTTTCAAGGTATCTCGTGTACGGAGACTTGATGTACTGAGGGAGGTTGCAGAAGAACGCAAAAACAGGGTTTTTGGTTGGAAGTTGGGTGACATATTTGATTTTAATGTACTTTCCTTTCCAAGCTGGAGGTGGATATTTCTCGATTTCAGGGAGCATCACATCATTCAATTTTGAGGTGGTTACACGTCGAGTTTTATTTTCATAAACTTTCACAGCTAGCTCAATTGCCTGCATGATCCGCTGTTTTTCGATGACGGAAGTAAAAATGATCGGAATCCATTTATTCTCTCCCAGCCGTTCAGTCATGTCGTCTTTGATCGTTCCCATGGTCTTGTGGTCTTTTTCTATCAAGTCCCATTTGTTGACCATGATCATTACTCCTTTATTATTTTTAATCGCAAGAGCGATCAAATTAATATCCTGGGCTTCTAGACCTCTTGTTGCATCCACCATAACGATGACTACATCAGACTCTTCGAGGGTCCGAAGTGAGCGCATCACTGAATAAAATTCCACATCCTCGGTTACCTTAGACTTCTTACGAATACCTGCAGTATCGGTGATGATGAAATCTTTGCCATAAAGTTTATACCTAGTGTGGATGGCATCTCTAGTGGTTCCTGCCTCATCAGTTACGATTGATCTTTCTTTTCCCAAAAGAGCATTCAGAAATGATGATTTTCCAACGTTAGGTCTTCCAAGGATAGATATTTTTGGAGTATCTGCATCTGGATCATCGTCCCCTTCCTCTTCGAATTGCTTGATAACCTCGTCTAGTAATTCGCCTGTACCACTTCCACTTGCAGATGCTATCGGGAAAACTTCAAAATCACTCACTCCCAATGAATAAAATTCGTTGGCCATGAAGATTTTCTCCTGATTGTCTGCCTTGTTGGCAACGACGAAAATTGGCTTTTTGGTAGCTCTCAGCTCATGTGCAAAATCGGTGTCCAGATCAGTGACGCCATCATGACAGTCTACTATGAATAATATTACATCCGCTTCTTCGATGGCAAGTTTTACTTGTTTTCTGATTTCTGCTTCGTAAATATCATCCGATCCGATGACGTATCCCCCAGTGTCAATTACCGAAAAGAACTTACCGGCCCATTGCGCATGACCATAATGGCGATCACGAGTTACACCACTCATGTTGTCCTCGATTGCTTTTCGTTCTTCTACTAATCGGTTAAACAAAGTGGATTTACCCACATTTGGTCTTCCTACTATTGCTACAATATTTGCCATAATCAAGTTGGGTCGTACCCAAATTTTTTCAGTTTCGATTTATTTTTTCTCCAATCTTGCTCCACCTTCACAAAGGTTTCTAGAAAGACTTTTTTACCGAAGAATTTTTCTAGTTCCTCTCGGGATTCTATTCCGACTTTTTTGAGCATTTTGCCCTTTTCACCTATCATTATCCCTTTTTGACTTTCCCGCTCGACGAAAATATTTGCTCGGATCCTGATCATAGTAGCATCTTCTTTAAAGTCTTCAATGCTAACCTCAGTACTATAAGGGACTTCCTTTTTATAATTAGTGAAAATCTTTTCTCGAATTATCTCGGAGGCAAAGAACCTTTCGGAGCGATCAGAAAGTTCCGCTTTATCGTAATAAGCCGGGTGCTCAGGTAATCTGTCTAAGATTTCCTGATTGATTTTTTCAATATTGAATTTTTCTCCCGCAGAAATTGGGATCACTAATTCAGTCTTTAGTCTGGACGTCCAATAAGTCGTCACCTCGTCTAACTGACCTTCTTTTGCGAGGTCGATTTTATTGACTACCAATAATACAGGAACTCCTGAGTTATTGATTTTTTCAATCACATGCTCAATATCAGTGTCTGTTTCATAGAGATCTGTGACGAATAGAATTATGTCAGCATCCTCTAAAGAGATGTTGACAAAACTCATCATATTCTTCTGAAGCTCGTACTGGGGCTTCAGCATACCCGGAGTGTCTGAGAAAACAATTTGATAATTTTCAGAATTTGTAAGGCCGACTATCCTATGACGAGTCGTCTGTGCTTTGGATGTAATAATCGAAACTCGCTCACCTACAAGGATATTCATCAAGGTGGATTTACCCACGTTTGGTTTACCGATGATATTGACGAAGCCTGCTTGATGTTTATTTGTGCTCATTTTGAAAATTTTTACAAAGGTACTTGATTTTGGAGAGTTTCTCCTTACCTTTGTATCACAATTAGCCGGAAGGGCTTTTGAAGTAGCAATTAAGACGTAAGTCAAAAGATATATCGCGGGATGGAGCAGTTGGTAGCTCGTCGGGCTCATAACCCGAAGGTCACAGGTTCGAGTCCTGTTCCCGCTACATTAGAGGATACTAGAAATGGTATCCTTTTTTTTTGTTTTAAAATTTCACGAGTCGACCCTAGATGGCTATTCTAGCTTCTATAAAGGACACTAGAAATGGTGTCTTATTTTTGTTTCAGCTTGTTGTCCTCTTTTTCCACTAGGCAGGTCACAGGTTAGAACTTCGACAGCTATCGGGGCTGTTTCAGTTACTATAGAGGATATTAAAAACAGTATTTTTTTCTTGCTGTATTCACAAGAAATTAGTTAATTTTATTCTCTATATTATTTGTATAATGGATACTAACTCGTCGATAACTGTTACTACATTAATTAATCTTTCGATTGAAATAGTTTGGAAAGTATGGATTAGGCCAGTCCATATCAAAAAATGGAACAATGCTAGTTTAGATTGGCATACACCTTATGTGAAAAATAAGTTTAAAGTGGGAGGGAATTTCAACTATCGTATGGAGGCTAAAGACGGTAGTTTTGGGTTCGACTTTGAGGGAAGATATTCAAAAATTGAAACTGAAAAGCTGATCGAATATATGCTAGCCGATGGAAGAAATGTGTCTTTTAAATTAGAGAAAGAGGAGGAAGGGGTACGAATTACTGAAACATTCGAACCGGAACAAGAAAACTCTATTGAACTCCAAAGTCAAGGCAGGCAGGCAATATTAGCTAATTTTAAAAGATATGCCGAAAGCCTTTAAATGGCCTTGGATATAAGGCTTATTCTTGGATAAACTATTTTTCTCTTAGGTCTTACCCAAATCTTCCCACTTCAAATCCTTGTATCCCGATCGCAGTATCTTTTTGCTGATGGAGTTCGGCGAGAATTTTTCCAGTTGCTGGTGCTAAAGAAATTCCCATCATAGAGTGGCCACTTCCTACCAATACATTACTATATCCCGGAGCAAAACCGATGTAGGGTAAGCCATCTGGAGAGCAGGGGCGAAGCCCTTTCCAGATTTTCTTTTCGTCTGGAAATTTTGCCTCAAAATCTGGATAAAACCGATTGATCGATTCGAAAATTCCTTTTACACGATTCAGGTTGATGGATTGGTTAGTGCCGGCGATTTCCATGGTTCCACCAAAGCGAACTGTTTCTGCATAGGGGCTAACAGCCACCTTCATTTCGGTTAAAATCGTTGCTTGCGTAATTTCAGGTTTATTTTCTTGTACAAAAGAGTAGCCTTTCCCTCCCATCATTGGCAAGGAGAAATCCAACATTTTAGCTAGTTCACCTGACCAAGAACCGCCACAAAGCAAGACTTTCTCAGATTCGATCTTACCTTGATCCGTTAAAATAGCTTCCACTTTAGAACCGCTTTTCTCAAAGCCTAAAACCTGTGTGTTGTATAGAAACTTGACTCCTTTTTCTTCGAGATATTTTTTCAAAAAACCATACAAAGCACCAGGGTCCAAATGTGCATCTCCAGGGAAAAGTACGGCTCCTCTGGCTCTAACTTCAAGATTGGGCTCTACTTTTTGGATATCAGCAGGAGTTAGAATTTCAGCTTCCAGACCGTATTGCCGAGCCAAATGGGCAAATTCAATTTCCTCTTTTTCAACAGCATCAGTCTGGTAAACCATCATCAGCCCTTTTTCCACCAAAGCCATGGAAGACTCGGGATGCTCAACTTTAAACTCTTGGTATAAGGCTTTACTCAGAAGGCTTAAGTTTTTGAGAAAAGGGATCGCTTTTGTGACTTGTTTTTCATTGGCAGCTTTGAAAAACAGAAGACACCACTGTGCAAGTTTATAATCCAATCGCGGATGAATGTAAAATGGACTTTTGGAGGAAAACATCCATCCAATTCCTTTGCTGATCATCCCTGGAGCTGCCAATGGGATAATATGACTAGGCACAATCATCCCGGCATTACCTGTAGAACAATTTTCTTTCAAGTCTGTGCGATCAATTATAGTGACTTCAATCCCTTCTTTTTGAAGAAAATATGCTGAGAAAAGGCCGACGATTCCACCGCCGATTACAAGGGTTTTTTTCATGTTCGGGTTAACCTTCTAGTTCTTTATATCACTTGAAATCCATGAACATAAGGATCATCATCGTCCAAAATGATGGTATTATACCCATAGACTTTTGCCCAGCCTTCGATGCTTGGAACGATTGCAGGCTTCCCCGCGATTTCGGTTACTTCTTCAATTCTACCTGTGAATTTTGAACCGATAAAACTCTCATGGATAAATTCATCCCCGGGTTTTAACCAGCCTTTTGCATACCATTGGGCCATACGAGCCGAAGTTCCAGTGCCACAAGGCGACCGGTCGATGGCTTTTTCTCCGTAAAACACCGCATTTCTAGCAGTACTTGTCGAGTCCAAAGTTTTTCCGGTCCAAAGAACATGTGAAAGTCCTCTAATCTGATCCTGCTCAGGATGGACAAATTCATAGCGGTCATTCATTTTTTGCCTGAGATTTCGAGCCATCGAAACCAGTTGCTCAGCTTTGTAATGTTCCAAACCAGGAAAGTTTTCCTGAGGATCCACGATGCAGTAAAAATTGCCTCCGTATGCCACATCCACGCTGAGTATTCCGAGTTCGTCGGTTTCGATTTCTAGACTTTCTGCTGCCAAAAAGCTTTTTACATTCGTCAATTTGACGGATTTGACTTTTTTTCCTTCCTGCTTATATTCGATCAGAACCAAACCTGCTGGAGCCTCCATTCTTAGAAATCCGGGAGTTTTTGGATGAATCAAACCCTCTTCGATCGCAATGGTAATTGTTCCAATCGTACCGTGACCGCACATGGGCAAGCAGCCGGAAGTTTCAATAAAGAGAACAGCGAAATCATTCTTGGGATCGTGTGGAGGAAAAAGCATCGAACCCGACATCATATCGTGACCCCGAGGTTCGAACATCAGTCCTGTACGAATCCAGTCGTAATTTTCTAGAAAATACTGCCGTTTTTCCAGCATAGAATCTCCTTTGAGGAAAGGAGCCCCACCGGAAACTACTCGAACAGGATTTCCACAGGTATGGGCATCGATGCAGGAAAAGGTATTTCTCCTGTCACTCGAAACTTCTTTATTCATCATTCAGTATTCGATGTGCTTTATTTGTAAAACTAAATAACTAAAATTTTATTAATTCACATTTTTACAAGAAATAAATTTCAGTAGGTGAAAGGCCTGAATTTGCAAATGGATTTAATAATGTCTCTCGATAGCTTTCTGGATGTAAATCACTTCTTGAATTCCCCATTCACCTGACGCATAATCCCAAGTGGATTCCCGTCTTTCAAAGCATCTGGTAATAAATCTTGGGGCATATCCTGGAAGGCAATAGGCCGAGCAAAACGCTTGATCGCATGGGCTCCAACTGAAGTACTTCTTGAATCGGTAGTAGCTGGGAAAGGACCTCCATGCTGCATCGCATAGCCCACTTCCACACCAGTAGGAACTCCTCCAAATAGTAATCTTCCACATTTTTCTTCCAATAGATTGATTAATTCTTTATTGGCAGTGAATTCGTCATTATCTCCCCAAAGGGAAATCGTCAATTGTCCATGAAGTTTTTCTGCAACTGCCATCAGCTCGGCAGTATTTTCATAAACAACCATTAAGGCGAAAGAGCCAAAAACTTCCTCCTGAAAGAAATCATCTTCCATCCAATCAGCAGCAGAGATTTCCGCCAAGGCTGGACTGGCATTGATGAGGTGTTTTGCGTCGGGTACTTTCACCCACTCCAATTCAGAGCGAAGCTGAAGTTCATTGAGAGATTTGTAGTAGGATTCGGCAATTCCCTCATGAAGCATCGGTGCTGCTGCTACATCTTGAATCGATTCTGATATAGCATTTCCAAATCGCTCAGCTAAGGTTCTAGGGACGAATATCAATCCTGGATTTGTGCAGAATTGGCCTGCTCCTAAAGTCAATGAGCCCACAAAGCTCTGCGCAAGTGGTACGAGTTCATTCTTTAATCGCTTTGGAAAGGCAAAAATCGGATTGACCGAGCCCATCTCCGCATAGACTGGAATCGGCTGATCCCGGTTGCCTGCGATATTGAAAAGAGACTTTCCAGCTCCAAATGAACCTGTAAATCCGACCGCTTTAGCCAAAGGATGCTTGACCAAATCCTGTCCCATCTTTACACCGCCTTCCACATGCGTGAATACACCTTCTGGAAGGCCAGATTTTTTAACCGCCTGAGAAATACAATTCCCTACAAATTTGGAAGTATCCGGATGGGCAGGATGCCCCTTATAAACTACCGGACAACCTGCGGCCAAAGCTGAAATGGTATCGCCACCTGCGGTAGAGAATGCTAAGGGGAAATTGCTGGCACCAAAAACCACAACGGGTCCGAGTGGGGTAAGTATTCTACGAATATCCGCCTTCGGCAAAGGAGAGCGATTCGGGTCCGCAGGATCTACCGTTGCTTCAACCCAACTTCCTTCACGTAGCAAATTGGCAAATAGCTTAATTTGACCAGTAGTTCGGCCTAATTCACCGTTGATTCTACCTTCGGGAAGATTAGATTCCCGTACTGCCATTAGCACAATAGCACTTCGGTTTTCTTCTAAGGTTTCGGCGATTTTCTCTAAAAAATCTGCTTTTTTAGACCCAGAGAAGTTTTTATAACTAAGAAAAGCCGCTTGAGCTGCTTCGAAAATATGATCTAGATTCATGGAATGAGATTTTAAAATTATAAGATTAGAAAGTTTTAGTAGAGACTGATGTTGAAATCAGGAAGATTGAAAACCGAGCATAGAAGAGCTATTTACCAGCTTCTAGATTTTGCAATTTGACTTTGGTGTCCAACCCCTAATTTCTATTCTCTTACATCTACAATTTAGGCCTTTTAGCCAAGCCATCAGTAATGATCTTCTCAATTCTTTCTCGTTCTTCTCCGATCAAAGTCAGTCTTGGTGCTCGGACATGCTCGCTTCCAACACCACAATGGGTTTCCGCCAATTTGATGTATTGCACTAATTTTGGATGGATATCCAACTCTAGTAGTGGCAAAAACCAACGGTAAATCTCTGCTGCTTCTTTGATCTTACCTTCCTGAATAAGGTTAAAAATCGTCACAGTTTCTTTCGGGAAAGCACAAACCAATCCAGCGACCCAGCCACAAGCACCCATCAGCAGTTCTTCCATCGCCAAGGTGTCCACACCGCAAAGCAGCTTGTATCTATCCCCAAAGCGGTTAATCATCCGAGTCACATTGGAGATGTCTCTGGTTGATTCTTTGATTGCCTGGATATTTTCGCATTCGGCTAGCTCTGCAAACATGTCGATGGTTACCAAAGTCTTATAATCCACAGGATTGTTGTAGATCATCATCGGAAGCTTGGTGGAGTTGGCCACAGCTTTAAAGTAGGTAACTACTTCTCTTGCATCCGCCGCGTAGCGCATAGGAGGAAGAATCATCAAGCCTGAGGCGCCTAATTCTTCTGCTTTTTTAGCCCAAAAAAGGGCGTCTTGCGTTGCTCCTTCAGCAATATTTAGAATAACTGGAACTCGACCCTTGATGTAATTGACAGTCTCTCTGGTCAGCGTAATTTTCTCTTCTGTGGAAAGCGCTGAGCTTTCGCCCAAAGTACCTCCTAAGATGATCCCATGAACTCCAGATTCGAGCTGGAAGTCGAGGTTTTTGAAAAATAAGGGCATATCCAGACTTCCGTCCGAATGAAATTTGGTTGTTACCGCAGGAAATACACCGTACCAGTTCATCGTATTTTTTATTTCAAAAGTAGTTGAGCCAAAGCTGATTTTCTTCCACAGGGTTAATATTAATCAATACTATATTGATCTATTTATTTATATTTTGCATTTATAAATAATAATTTGATACCAATTTGATGATGTCGAAAGTCATTTCCTTTCAGATTCCGAAATCTCAAAAGGAATTTATCCGCTATCAAGAGGATAGAGGGGCACACTTCTATGATAAGCTCCACCAGCACCCACAGTTGCAACTTACACTGATTTTGGAGGGCAAAGGTCAGTTTCTCAGTGGGGATTATGTCGGTCGATTTCAGCCGGGAGATGTATTTTTTTTAGGGGAAAATGTACCGCATGTCTTTCGAAGTGATTCAGAATACTTCGAATTTGATAGTGAATTGATTGTGGCAGGGAATACGGTTTTCTTTGATTTCCAAACTTTAGGCAAAGCTGGGCTGGAGGTGGAGGAACTGAATTCGCTCCAAAAATTCCGTGAAATGACAGGGAGTTGCTTTCAAGTCAAAGGGGAGATTTTGGATGAATTGAGTGGGATTTTAAGTGAATTTTCTGCTTTTCAGGGATTAGAACGATTCCTTTTTGGAATCAAAGTTTTCGCTCTCCTCGATAGTGCCAAATCTGAACTGATCCCTTTAAATCAAAGTAGTCCCAATCTAAACGAACGCGATGGAACGCGAATGAATCAAGTGATGCAATTTTTGTTGGAAAACCGATTTCAAACCATCAATTTGGATCGGGTAGCAGAAAAGGCAAATCTCAGTAAAGAAGCATTTTGCCGATTTTTTAAACTTCGAACTGGGAAGACATTTACACAATACTTGCAGCAGCTCCGAATTGCGGAGGCCCAAAAGTTACTTTTAGAAACAGATTTAGGAATCGCAGAAATTGCTTTTCGAGTGGGGTACGAAAATCTTTCGTACTTCAATCGGAGCTTTAAAAAGCTCAGTGCTAAATCTCCAAGTGATTATCGAGCGAGTCAGAAACGGGCCTAGTTTCTTTTTAAAACCAAGACTTTGCTGTCCATGACAGTGCCAATAAACAAAAAGTCTCCCCAAGACAAAGCCACTGAAGAGCCTGAAATTGTGGTTCCGGTGTCAGTAAAGATGGATTTCACAGTTGATTTTTCTGAAGTATAGCTGATTTGAATAACTTCAGATGGTGCCGTAGGTTTTTTGCCGGCAGCATAAGAAGCGAACTGTAATAAATTTGGATGAGCTCCAACCCAAAGATTTCCAGAAGGATCTAATTCGATATTATCCACTCCGGTTCCGACTGGTATATCTTCCAAATGTGTCAAATCCCAGTTTTCATCCACTTGATAGACTTTCACTTGAAAAGCCCGGACGGAGGCTACATAAAGTAATCGTTTGGAAGCATCAAACTGAATTCCATTGGCATAGCCAATTCTTCCGACTTTTTTCTCAGCAGATACTCCATTGAAATAACCCACATTCGCGGCTTTGAAACCGATATAATTTTCTGCAAAAACACCTAATCCATCGGTATAGCCATGATCATTTGAGTAATAGAACTGATCTGGGCCCACCATCACCAGATCATATGGGCTGATAAAATTCGGATCTGTGATTGTTTTTTGATGGGTGAGATTTTTTCCTTCAAGGATAAAATGTTCAACCGAATGCTTCCCATCTACATGGTTGATTGCCATCAGTCCATACTTTGCAGAGTCGAGTTGGAATATGCTGATGCCATGTGGGAAAAAAGGAAAATCCAGCTGATCAGTTAATGAAACAGGTTCAAAAGAAGGATCTCTCAAATCAATTAGGTAAAGGCCTTTCAATCCTTCCTTTCCTTCTCGTCTTGCTGCCCGGTCATCCACAGAAAGAATTAATATGCTATCGGTCCGAGCGATGGCCATATCCTCAACTCCCGGCAAAGCTATGGTTTGGTAAATCGGGCCAAAATTATTGCTGGATTCTACTTTTCGAAAGAAACCAGTGGTAGAAAAAATATAAGCCAAGAAACTTCCCATTAGGACTAAAATAAGGAGAAGGAAGAGAAGAAATTTTTTCATAAGGAGAAGATTATATTTTCGTCTAATTTGTTGAATTCGTCGGGTTTGATCAACAGCTCCGGAAACTATTTTTTGAAAACAAAAAAACTATAAGTATTAAAGTCTTTTTCGAACAAAGTGATTTTGAACTACTGAGTCCAAATATATTTTGGATTCGAGGCATTCAAAATCAAGAGGCTTTGGTAGGTCCGAAAAAAGTGGGATTCCACCTCCCAGCAAGACGGGAACCAGGGTAATGATTATTTCGTCAATTCGGTCCTCTTTCAAAAAACCCTGGATGGTTGTTCCCCCATCAATATATAATCTTTGATGACCAAGCCCGTGGATTTTCTTTATGATTTCGGTCAAGGTGCCTTTGACCAACTGAGCTTTATGTTGAAATTTTTCAGGAATTTGCTCGAGCGAATTGCTCAGCACAAAAACAGGTTTCTCGTACGGCCAGTCCATGTCAAAGCCACAGATTGTCTCAAAAGTGTTCTTTCCCATAACCAACGCATCTATCCGTGACATGAAATCAGTATATCCCATATCAATCTGCTCAGGATTGGGAATAGCGTACAACCAATCTATCCCGTATTGTGAATCAGCGATATAGCCATCCAAACTAGTCGCAATAAAAACGCTATTTCTTTGGGTCATAAGTTTTAAGGCTTTTTAAAACGAAAAGATAACCTTGATAAAAGAGTGTCTCTCCGTATTGGAACTACCGGCTTCTTTGAGTTTGGAAATACCATATCTTATCCGAAGGTATCATGGGAGATTTCAAAACTTACTAAGCCGTCTTTTATAATCTTCAATCATGCATTAATATAGGGAATATCATCTACGCTCCGATCGAATTTGATTGTCATTAGTTTCCAAAAAATCTGAAATATAATCCTTGACCAATCCCTAGGAAGCAATTACCACATTTACTT
>CAWUWQ010000206.1:0-5627 GCA_963926065.1 uncultured Algoriphagus sp. | reverse complement strand
TCTGGTTAAGATTCCTACTCAGGTCAAATCCTTTTGTGTAAGACATATTGGAAGATAGCCAATTGACTAATTCAAACCCTAAGTAATGATTCAAGCTTGGATTGATTTTGTAAGCCTCGAAAAAGTCTTTTTTGAATTTAGCGGTAGCCTCTGAATCAAAATTAACAGTATTATTTCCAACGAAATAGAAATTAGGGAACTCCAACATTTCATAATTGGCAAAATTGAACGTGAGCCAAGAATCAAGAACTAGTGTAGGAATTGAAGTCGATACTGATTCCAAAAGACCGAAAGTTGGCTGAGCAATGGCTGGATCATCTGTGAGCAAAATGATTTGATCAGTTTTTAACGCGGAGGAAAGATTTCCAGTTCGGATTCCAAGACCTTGCAAAAACTCAGAAACATTCCGACTATTAACCACCTTACTCTCTACTATTTGAAAGCCAGCTTTAGGTAATTCAAGATTCAAGATTGCTGCAAGTTTTTCATCACGCGAGTTACCCGAATACCCAATAGCAACTCGAGTACCCCATTTCTGGCTTTTCAGTCCTTTGATAATCCCTTGGGCAAGTGACGTGACAGCCGGACGGAATAAGTAACTGTAATTAGATTCCTCAAATCGCTCCCCGAGATTTGAAAGGGGATGAATAAATGGAATTTTTATTTGCTCTGCAAACCCGCTGACCATGTCACTTTCTTCCGGATAAATTGGGCCAATAATCACATCTGCTTTCCCAACCACCGGATCTGCCAACAGTCTATCAAGTTGGGCTAAATCACGCTGAGAGTTAAAAGTAATCATATTGATTTTAACCCCTTGATTGGCTAATTGCTTGCCGGCAAATTCAATCCCTTGATATAATTCAAAAACAAAGTCTGAGCTGGAAATGGAAGTATTTGATCCATTGGTAAATGGTAAAATCACTGCGATATCCAAAACATCATTTGCAACCTTGTTTTGACTCGATTCACCCAGTCCTTTGAGTTCATAATACGCAGCACGTTCAGTTGCCGAGAGAATGGTCTTCCCTTCTAGCACCACCTTCATTGCGGCAGTATAACCTGGATTTGTTTTGAATTCCTGAAGATTTGTAACCATAAAATTCGGGCTTTCAGTTCTTAAGTATTCATAGCTAACATTTGCAGAAAGCGTTTTCAACTCTTCTCGATCAATCATTTTGATTACTCGAAGCGCTTCTGTTTTTTGATTATTTTGAAAATATGCCAGAGCTAGCAAGTACTTTGCCTCTTCAGATTTACCCCAAGAACCCAGTGTAATAGGCTGCAAAGCTGAAATCGCCTGCCCTGCCTGCTTTGCCTCTATTGCAGATTCCCCTAGGTGTAACCGAGCATACTTGGCGAGATTTCCGTAGCGATCCTCGTCTATAAATTCTTTAAAAAGCTGCATTGCCTCCCAATAATTTTTCGCAGAAAGCTCCGATTTCGCCCGCTGATAATCCGCTGGAACCGGGCTTTGGGCCTTTATGAGACTAAAAACAAAAATCAAGGGAATTAAAAAAAACAGTTTTCTCATAGACTTGGAATAAAAAGGCGATTCAGGGAGATCAAATTTAACCCATATTTCTCAAACCCAAAGTTCAGACCGAAATGGATTCAAAACTCGAATCAAAGAAAAAACCCGAAAATCACTTCCCGGGTTTATAAATAAGATTCTATAATACCTTCGAGGTTATAAAAACCTCAAAGGAAAATCCGAAATCAGTTTACTCCCACTCGATTGTAGCAGGTGGCTTAGATGAAATATCATAAACAACCCGATTGACACCTTTTACTCTATTGATAATCTCGTTGGACATTTTGCCCAAAAACTCATAAGGTAAATGAATCCAATCTGCGGTCATTCCATCTACAGAACCTACAGCTCTCAAAGCGACTACTTTCTCATAAGTACGCTCATCTCCCATTACCCCAACAGAATTGATTGGAAGTAAAATCGCTCCTGCCTGCCAAACTTGATCGTAAAGTCCGTGGTCTTTTAAGCCTTGGATAAAAATATAATCCACTTCCTGTAGCGTTTTGACTTTCTCAGCGGTGACATCTCCCAAAATTCGAATCGCGAGACCCGGACCTGGGAAAGGATGACGACCAATAATCTTTTCAACGATTTCCAAAGCTCTTCCAACTTCACGAACCTCATCCTTGAATAGTGTATTCAATGGCTCTACTACCGAAAGCTTCATAAAGTCTGGCAAGCCGCCCACATTGTGGTGGGATTTGATGGTCGCCGAGGGACCTTTCACAGAAATAGACTCGATCACATCAGGATAAATTGTCCCTTGACCTAGCCATTTCACACCCTCAATTTTGTTTGCCTCGTCATCAAAAACTTCGATAAAGGCATTTCCAATAGCTTTACGTTTTGATTCTGGCTCGGTAAGACCTTCCAAAGCATCGTAAAATTTCTGCTTGGCATCGACTCCAATTACATTCAAGCCCATATGCTTGTATGAATCAAGCACTTCTTCATATTCATTTTTGCGAAGCAAACCATTATCTACAAATACGCAGGTCAA
Organism: uncultured Algoriphagus sp.; assembly: GCA_963926065.1. Taxonomy (GTDB): domain Bacteria; phylum Bacteroidota; class Bacteroidia; order Cytophagales; family Cyclobacteriaceae; genus Algoriphagus. The sequence goes on along the minus strand of CAWUWQ010000206.1, from coordinate 3,093 downwards.
CTGATCACCAATAGCTCTGTGGATCAAGGTCGCTGCAACGGAGGAATCAACTCCTCCAGATAATCCCATCACCACTTTGTCAGATCCGATTTTAGCTTTCAAATCTGCTATTGAAGCATCTATAAATACGTCTGATGTCCAATCCTGAGCACAGCCACAGATATTAACCACAAAGTTTCGAAGGAGATTTTTGCCTTCGCTTGAATGCGTCACCTCAGGGTGAAACTGTATTCCGTAAGTCTCTTCTTCTTTTATTTTAAAAGCTGCAACACGAACATTGGAAGTACTTGCAATCACTTCGAAATTATCTGGCAAATCCTTGATGGTATCTCCATGAGACATCCACACTTGAGAGCCATGGCTCATTTCTTTCAACAAGTCGTAATGCGTATCGATGTGGGAAAGGTTAGCTCGTCCGTATTCACGAATTTCTGAAGGAAGCACTTCTCCCCCGTACTTTTGCGCAAGCAGTTGCGAACCGTAGCATACGCCTAAAAGGGGAAGCTTGCCTCGGAAAACATCTAAGTCCAAATCTGGAGAACCTTCATCACGAACGGAGCAAGGAGAACCTGAAAGGATCACTCCTTTAATGTCGGAAGTGATTTCTGGGACTTTATTGTAAGGGTGGATTTCGCAATAAACATTCAGTTCTCGGACTCTTCTAGCGATGAGTTGGGTGTACTGAGAACCGAAATCGAGGATCAAGATTTGTTCTGCCATGTGCAAAGGTAATCAGGTCAGGGAAATTGCCGAAACGATCTGAAAAAATAACCGAAGATTGTTTGGAAAGGAGATTGAGAGATGAGGAGATTAGGGATTGGGAGATTACCTTAACCCTTTTCCGTGCCTCCATGTATGTGCCAACTTAAGATTTGAGGATTCTATAACCTTTACTTTGTGGCCCTTTGCGAAACCTCTGCGACCTTTGTGGTAAAAAAAATGATCACACATATCAATTGCTTCTGAAAGCAAAAAATCTAAAATTAGTAACTATAGAATCTCTCCATTCATGAAAAAAAGTATTTTTCTAGTTCTGCTATCTGTTTTCTCATTTAATCTGGGCTTTGCCCAAAGCTCCCTTGACCAAACGATCAATCCCTACTTTGACTTGGTAAGACCAAACTACAAAGGAGATTTAGCCTATGAGACTGTGGCTTTTGTGGAAAAATATTGGAGAGTAGCGGGGAATACCGGATTCAATGAGACAGTTTTCCGAATTGCTGAAAAACTAGAAAAAGCCGGCTATGTCTTGGAAGAAAGTGCCAAGCAAGACTCCAGATTAACCTATCGAATCGAGAAGCGAACCATGGATCGGCCAACATGGGAACCTGTTGATGCAAGCCTTACTATATCTGGAGAAAATAAGCCGCTATTGGAATTTGCAACCAATCGCAGTATGATCTACCAATATGCTTCCTCCACTCCAAAGCATGGAATTCAAGCAGAGGTGATTTACATTTCGAAGAAAGAAGACATAGCGAAACTAGACCTAACAGGTAAGATTATTTTTTCAGATCGGGTAAGTTATAGAACCCTTCAATCGGGAGTCTCAGATCATGGAGCTTTAGGAATAATGACCTATGATAATCCTGATTATTTACAGCCAGAAAAGAACCAAACCTCCATTCAATTTCGAAGTCTGAACTATGAGAAAGGAAAAGAAAATTGGGCGATTGCCCTGTCTTTTGCTGCGAAAGAAAAAATGAAAGCCGCTCTCGGAAAAGGCAAGGTTGAAGTCACGGTAAAGATCGAAACTAAGATCTATGATTCCGAAGAACTTACGATCGTGGCCAATGTAAAAGGATGTCAATTACCTAAGGAAAGCCTGGTTTTCTCTGCTCATATCCAAGAACCCGGAGCGAATGACAATGCAACAGGTGTCGGAGCTCAATTGGAAATGGCAACACTGACAGCTGATTTAATCCAAAATGGAAAATTAGACCTAGATCGAACCTTCACTTTCCTTTGGGGAGATGAGATCATATCGACAAGACGCTATATCCAAGAAAAAGAAAAGCGGGAAACGGATATCAAATGGGGGATTTCGCTAGACATGGTGGGAGAAAATACTGACGTCACCGGAGGAACTTTCCTTATCGAAAAAATGCCTGACCCAAGTGCGATTTGGACGCGTGGGAACGATAAACATACCGAATGGGGTGGTAGTGTAATGAGTATTGAGGAAATGAAGCCTCATTACCTCAATGACTTTATTCTAACTGTATTTCAGAATCAAGGGCGATATGCGAATTGGGTAGTGGAAACTAATCCCTTTGAGGGAGGAAGTGATCATACACCGTTTTTGAATGCGAATATTCCTGGACTTTTACTTTGGCATTTTACGGATCAGTTTTACCATACCGACAATGACCGATTGGATAAAGTCTCCCAAGAAACACTTAAAAATGTAGCCACAGGAGCATTGGTTAGTGCTTATACCTTGCTAAATGCTGATGCGAATACTGCCGATCAAATGATTGAACTGCTTCTTGAAAAAGCTTCACAGCGACTTGAGATAGAGGTCGAACTTAGCAAAAACGCTATTGCAGCAGGAGGATCTAAAGAAAATGAGCAAATAATCCTGGATACTTGGATTGACTATTATGAAAAGTCACTGGATACGATCAACGATTTGATGCCAGCCGATAATATCAAGATTTTGAATAAAATAGAGCTTGCCAAAACTAGGATCAAAGCGGAAGTGATCCAGTTCCAGTTGTAATAAATTTTATTCTTGTGGTGGCTCAAATGAGTTTGAAACTCAAGCATTATCCATTTATTCTGACAAGACCCTGTTCAGGGGGGACAACACCCCTAGTAAATTTAATCTAAAAAGCTTTGAATTAAAGGATTTGCTACCTTGAACTATCAAATCTTAACTAACCCCAAAATGATCAAAAAACACCTCTTCATACCAACCCTTGTGGTTGTTATTTTTTTAAGCACGTTCAATTTCATCTTTGCCCAGTCTCCGGCCAAACCATTTGTTTATGGAGATCTTTTGCCGGATGCGCCAGAATTGGCAGTAAGGGGCGATTATGCCGTGGGTGTTCAAACATTAGATTTAATTCATGCCAATCAGCTTGACATCCT
>CAWUWQ010000205.1:0-13716 GCA_963926065.1 uncultured Algoriphagus sp. | reverse complement strand
TGCATCTTTGCAGGAATTTGAATGGCTTTCGAAACAGCAATCGCAGCCTCCAATCGCTCAAAGTCAAATACATAAAAGCTGATTCCTTTTCGGATCAACTCCTCCAATTCTTCCAAATACAACATCCCCAAAATCATGATTTGTGATCCTTTTTTAGAATGTTGAAATACTTCCAAAGCTTCATCGGAGCTGAAAGTACTAAAGTGTCGAACTCCGGCTTTTTCTGCGATTTCGACTATCTGGGAAATTCCATGGCCATAAGCATTGCCTTTGACCACAGCGGAAATAACTGGTTCTGGACCTATTTCTGATCGGATATACTGGATGTTTTGTCGGTAAGCTTTGGCACTGATTTCTAGAGTTGAGGTGGCAATCATTGGATTTTGTAGATTCAATCCAAAAATTAAGTCGATCCCTTTCAGCATCCCAATTATCTTTTACTTTTATTTAAAATCTACGATATGAAATCCAAATTTAGCCCAGAAGACTCCAAAATCCGTTGTCCATGGTGTCTCGGCTTTGCCGAATACGTGACCTATCACGATACCGAGTGGGGCGTACCGGTCGTTGACGATCGGACACATTTTGAGTTTTTGGTTTTGGAAAGTGCTCAGGCAGGACTAAGTTGGTCCACCGTATTGAAAAAGCGAGAAGGCTATCGGAATGCTTTTGCAGACTTTGATTATGAGATTGTGGCAGAATTTCCTGACAGCTATGTGGAGGAATTGCTTCAAGATAAAAGCATCATCCGAAATAGTCTGAAAATCAAAGGGGCCATCAATAATGCAAAGCGCTTCATGGAAGTTCAGAAGGAATTCGGTTCTTTTTCGAATTACATCTGGGGCTTTGTTGGGGAGAAACCTATCCAGAATTCGCTTAAATCTATGGAAAATGCTCCTGCCACTACGCTAGAATCCGATAGATTGGCCAAAGACATGAAAAAGAGAGGATTTAAATTTCTGGGAAGCACTACGCTCTATGCCCATATGCAGGCTACAGGCCTAGTGAATGACCACTTAGTGGATTGTTTTAGATATAAAGAAGTTTGTCTTTAAGCGAACGCAAAGAAAATTAACCACACTAAGAATAAGATTGGTAATAAGACAGGTAGGGAGAATCGGATTATGTAGCCAAAAAAGGAGGGCATTTTAATTCCACTTTGTTCAGCAATGGACTTTACCATAAAGTTTGGCCCATTTCCTATATAAGTCATAGCTCCAAAGAACACAGACGCTACGGCTATTGCCATTAACTGGAAAGCTGAGTCTGGATAGCCATCAGCTGCGAAGGTTCGGACTTCTGCTATATTGTTAATCGAAGCTCCTTCGGAGGCCATAGCAGCTGCTAAGAAATTCAGGTATGTTGGAGCATTGTCCAAAAATCCAGATAGTACGCCTGTTCCCCAATACAAGGTGTTGTGAGTGATCAAAGCTGCTCCCTCAGGCGACTTGGCAAAAATGCCCACCAGCTCTAGCGCAGGCATCATTGTGCCAAAGATCCCGATGAAGATAAAGGCCACTTCTCGGATAGGTTCAAAATTGAATTCATTTCCTTTAATCGCCCGTTGATCTGCAAACTTGTAGGAAAAGATGCCAACCGAAAGCATAATTAGTTCTCTGATATAGGAGAACTTCTGACCTTCATAATGAATTGCGGGTACTCCTTCGATGACGTTTGGATCTAGAAATACAGAGCAAATGATGATAAATAACCAACCGAAATTTCTGACTCCAATCAAGGTAAACTTATTGGTATAAGAAATCTCCTCCTGTTCAAAATCCTCAGTTGTCCTTCCTAATTTTCTGTCAATCAGATAAAATACTCCCCCCAAAAGAAGCAATGCAAAGATCCAGGCTGGCCAATTATGCTCCAAAGTCCAGAAGAATGGGATGCCTTTTAGGAATCCTAGAAATAGTGGCGGATCTCCGATTGGAGTCAATGAACCACCAATATTACTCACCATGAAGATGAAGAAAATGATATGGTAAGCTTGAATATTGCCTTTGTTTAAGCGAATAAAAGGTCGGATCAAAAGCATGGAGGCACCTGTTGTTCCAATAAGGTTGGAGATCAATGCACCGATCAGTAGCAGTGTGACATTAGCTAGCGGAGTTGCTTTTTTATCAATCTCAATTAAAATTCCTCCAGAGGCAATATAAAGTGAGGCCAAAAGGGCGATAAACTGCACGTATTCTGCCATGGCATGAACGGGGCTGTGCACGTTCTCCAAGATGAAGAGGTAATAAAACACCACCAGAATTGCCAGACCTATCGCGATTTTTGGATAATTCTTATGCCAGAAATGCTCATAAAATAGCGGGCCAGTTGCAATCATTAACAGCAACATCACAAATGGAATCACTAGCCAAACTGGAGCAGCATGTTCCGATTCCTGGACCTCTTCCCCTTCTCCATGGGCGTCAGTAGCAGATGCATGATCCTGGTCATCTGCGACTGAATCCTGCAGCACTTCAATTCCAGTGCTTTGTGCGAATACAGCTTGCCCTTGGGGACCTCCAAAGAATAAAATTCCGAAAAAGATGGAAAAACTTAAGATAAAATTCTTCATTTATTGAATAGGGTCTGCTGGGTAATCTGGATCGCTAATTTAAGAGATATTATTTGGGAAATTTTACTAAACGGCCTCTGCTAAACTACAGATTTTGGGTGAAATTTAACACCACTACTTATTTGACCCGCAGGAATTAGTCAAAAATTAATACCTAAAGGCCATAGAACAAGCCTGAAATTACACGAGTTGTGCTAAAGCTATTTTAAAGGAGCTTTCTGCGAGTTTGGTTTTTTCTGGATTTTCTGCGGCTGTTTTTTCCAAAGCTATTCTGATGGTTTGGCTGACATCATCGAAAATAGCTTGATCAGTCACTTCTGCTTTATCACTCATCAGATAGGCAAATACTCTGGCCATTCCACAATTAGCAATAAAATCAGGAATTAATGCGATCCTATCATCTACCCAGGCTCCAATTGGGCCAAAGAAGATCTCAGAATCTGCGAAAGGAACATTTGCACCGCATGAGATTACTTCGAGTCCAGCGGCTACCATCCTCTCAGCTTGTTTTTGGGTGATTAAACGGGATGCTGCTGCCGGAATGAAAATCTCACTTGACAGGTCCCAGATCTTTTCATTTAATTCTTCAAAGGGAATTAAGTCAGGCGCAACCAGCTTATTGCCTAGTCGATTTAGAAATAACTCTCTGATCTCATCCAGAGAATAGCCTTCCTCTTTGATAAGGCCACCTTCCCGATCGATGATTCCTACGATCTTTACTCCTTCAACTGCCAGAAAGCATGCCGCTGCCGCACCTACGTTTCCCCATCCTTGGATGATCGCGCGCTTACCTTTGAGCTCACCTCCCCACAGTTGATAATAATGTCTCACTGCTTCTGATACCCCGTATCCAGTAATCATATCTGCTACCATGTAGCGCTTTTCGCCATTGGGGGTAAAATTTGGATCTTCCAAAACTTTGGAAACTCCTTGTCTTAATTGTCCTATTTTTCGAATTTTTTGGGGTTCTGTGGCATGAAAATGTCCATTGACAATTCCTTCTTGCGGGTGCCAAAGTCCAAAAGATTCTGTGATAGGAATGACCTCATGGATCTCATCCACATTCATATCTCCACCCGTCCCGTAGTAGTTTTTTAGCAAAGGCATTACTGCCTTATACCATCTTTCCAAAACACCTGCTTTCCGAGGGTCATTCGGATCAAAGTTGATTCCTGATTTTGCACCTCCAATAGCTGGGCCTGAAACGGTGAATTTCACCTCCATGGTTTTAGCTAAAGATTCAACTTCTCGCTTATCAAGACCTTTTCTCATTCGGGTACCGCCACCTGCTGCCCCTCCTCGAAGGGAGTTAATGACTACCCAGCCTTCTGCTTCTGATTCGCTGTCGCTCCACTCGAATACAATCTCGGGCTGTTTATTTTCGAACTTCTTTAATAATTCAAGCATGCATATTTGGGTTTATTACTGCCCAGCAAAAATAGAGAAATTAATAGCCGCACCTAGTCAGTCTTGGACGATTGGTGACTCAGCCAAAAATCATTCCCCCAGAGGAATCTTGACTTGCACCTGTAACGGAGCGAAGACAATTGTTTTCACCCTCCGATCGAAGTACCCCCAGAAATCCGAAAACCAATGCTTCCTTAAATTCAATAAGTTGGCTATCTGCGGGAGAAAGCAAAATTTTCCCCTTCAATTCGCGCGTAAGTTCTTGGATAAAAAAAGTATGATAAGCGCCACCACCCGTGAGTAATACCTTTGGGCTTTGGGAGCTCGAATAAGTTCGAATGACTTTTCCGATTTGAAATGCATAATGACGTACCAGAGTTGCTAAAATTGATTTCGGATAAAGGCCTGAGTTTTTGATAAGTGGATTGAAGTGTAGCTCCAAATCTTCCCTTGCTAATGACTTGGCAGCAGTATTTTTATAGAAAGGGAGTTCGTTTAGCATATTTAGAAGTGCTTCATCGCAATTTCCTTCACTTGCCCATTTGCCCTGATCGTCATAATTTTTACCCAGTTTTCGAGCTTGGTCATTCAATAAAAGATTAAACGGACAGGTATCAAAGGCGATTCGCTGGGATTGATGGTTCATACTGATATTTGCAATTCCTCCTAGGTTAATGCAGAAATCTTGATCTGAAAATAATAGCTGGTCCCCTATCGGAACCAAAGGAGCTCCCTGACCTCCAAACTGTACATCCAACATTCTGAAATCATTGATCACTTTTAATCCAGTTTGTCGGTGAAGAGCCCAGCCATTGCCGATTTGGAGACTTAATCCTTTACCCGGTTGGTGAAAAACAGTATGCCCATGACTGCAAATCGCATCGGGCTTGATCTGGGTTTTAGCCTTAAATGTATTCACCTGATCCCCCATCCATTTTCCAAAGGACACATCCAAAAGTGCTAGTTCTACAGCTGAAAGCAGATGGGAGCGCATCAAATCCACTTCAAGTTCTTGAGGAAAAGGAGCCGTTTCAGCTGCCAGAATCTCATAGGACCAGCTTGTTGATTTGGTAAATTTTGCCAGGGCCAAGTCTAGCCCATCTCCTGATGTGCCAGACATTAGTCCTATTACTGTGAAGCTTTTTGAGTCCATGGGTTAATATTTGTTAAGTATGGGCAGGCTCAAAGATAAATTAACAGAGATAAAATGCCGGCTTTTTTATAATAGCTAATTTGCAAACTAATCTAGTTCACTTGGCTAATCTGATTATTGACATCGGTAATACTCGAATTAAATCGGCTCTTTTTGAGAAGAAAGAGCTTCAACATGAATTTGCTCATTTAAATCTTGAGGAAGCACTTGAGTTTTGGGGAAAATTAAGATTTGAGCAATGCATGGTGGGTTCGGTGAAATGGACTGAATCGGAATTGAAAGGGTTCATTCCCTTCGAGTTTCAAATTCTCAATCATGATACCAAATTGCCGATCGGAAATAAGTACGGTTCTCCTAAAACCCTGGGTTTGGATCGGATTGCTGCGGCTATCGGTGCATGGACCATGGTAAACCAAAAACCAGTTTTGTCAATTGATCTGGGTAGCTGTATCACCTTTGACCTAGTGGATCAGTTAGGAGTATTCCTAGGCGGAGCAATCAGTCCAGGGTTAGCGATGCGAGCGAGAGCGATGAAGGAGTTTACCGCACGGCTACCACTTGTGGAGTTAAAAAACAGGCCAAGCGAATTAATTGGTGACTCTACTGTTAGTTGTATACAGATCGGAATCTGGTCAGGAGTAGACCATGAAATAATGGGACAGATCAAGGCTTATCAAGAAAAATATCCGCAAATAGAGGTCTTTGTTTGCGGTGGAGATGCACAATCTTTTGATTCATTAGTAAAAGACCACATATTTGTAGTCCCAAATTTAGTTCTTCATGGACTGAATGCTATTCTAAACCACAATGTTGAGTAAAGTCAAATTGCAATTGCTGGGTGTATTAAGCACCCTTTTCTTATTTAACGAAGCCATGGCGCAATCCAGTGCATCGACCTACAGTGCCTTGGGTATTGGGGAGTTTAACTATTCTGGAGTCACCACCAATCAGGGAATGGGTGGGCTAGGAATCAGCTATGGTACTGGCTGGGGGGTTAATGTGGTCAATCCCGCTTTAACTACCCGAAATACCATATTCAATTTCCAAGCGGCAATGAATTACAAAAAAATCAAGGCCAATAACGGAATTGAAACTTCTGACGTCGATGGAGGTGGCCTTTCTTATGTAGCCTTTTCACTGCCTATCAAATCAGGAAAAACTACACTGGGGTTAGGATTGAATCAAATCACTAGCGTAAACTATCGCTTGCTGATTGAGAGTCAGGTAAATAATGCTACCATCAATGCCTTGAACTACATAGAAGGCGATGGTGGGTTTTCAGAGGCCTATTTGAATATGGGCTTTGTAGTTGCTAAAAACTTAAGTCTTGGTATCCATGGCTCTTACCTATTTGGATCTACCATCAGGACTAATCAATTAAGTTTAACAGACCAGGATGGAGTCGATGTAGGGATCCCAACAGAATATTATGAAAGATTAACGGTTTCCGATGTGGGCCTTAAACTAGGTGCTCATTACATGATTCCACTATCTGCAAAGAACAATTTGCACCTTGGAGCAATTTATGAAAATCTGGGAAATGTCAATGGTAAAGCTTTCGCAAAGCTTGCTGCATTCGGACAGGCAAATGACTTGGATACCGACGGAGATTTGATTGCCAATGACGAGCCGGGAAGTGTCTATATTCCAAATCGTTATGGCTTTGGATTCACCTTCGAGAAGGTGAATAAATATGCGATTGGATTGGAGGCGCAGTACCAAGATTTTAAACAGTATCGCTCATTTTTGGATGATCCAACTCAGTTGAAAGAGGCCATCAAGGTTGGGTTTGGGATGCAAATTGTGCCAAATTATTTGGCAATTGATAGCCCTCTGAAGCGAAGTACATACCGTTTTGGAGTCGAATTTATCCAGACTCCTTACTATTTGAATAGCACTAATATCAATGATCTTGGCATCAACTTTGGAGCGTCATTACCACTGAATCAATTGTCTTTAATGAACTTTGCTATGAAGGTAGGTCAACGAGGAACGACACAAAATGGTCTAATCCGTGAAAACTATATTAATTTTACCTTTGGGTTTTCGCTGAATGACAACAGTTGGTTCTACAAGCGTGTATTTGAATAAATAAAACAATCATTTGCCGCTTGGGTTAAATCCTTTGCTAGAACGATTAATATCCTTAAAATTGGCTTCCTAATTAAACCGAATAAAATAAGATGAAACTTAAAGCGACACTACTGAGTCTATTTGCACTATTTCTGTCAGGTATGGTTCAAGCTCAAGACTGGAATTGGCCATCAGATGTAGCCATGGAAGGAAAGGCCAGAGAATACAATGCAGCCTATGTAGACTATATGAAGTCTGACCAATTTGTATCGGCGACTAAGCCTTTATATTGGCTGCTTGTAAATGTTCCAAATTTGAATGAATCCATTTATATCAATGGAGTGGCTATTTATGATGGCGCTGCCAAAGAAACTACGGATGCCGCACAGATTTCTGTTTACCAGGACTCTGTTATTGCACTCTATTCCAAAAGAGGTGAGATATTTGGTAACGAGCCAAACTGGATAGAGAACAAGGCTTATTATGGATATCAGTTTTATAAGGACAATAAAGATAAATTAAAAATTCCTGTGGCGGATTTCGAGAAAGCTTTGGAAATAAATGGAAAAATTAGTTATCAGTTGGTTCCTGCCTACTTCAACTTGGTCTACAGAAACTTTGCTTATCACCAAGCCTACACAGGAGATGAGATCCTGACTATGTATGACGAATTAAACGCGATCTTAGATGCTGAGGGCACTAAAGGAACGGATGTCTCTGGTCAAAAAGGCAACATGGAGCAGCTTCTTGTAGCTATGGAGTTGATTGATTGTGATTTCATTGAGAATACCATGGGAGCGAAATTAAAAGCTGATCCAACTAATGAAGTATTGGCTGATCAGATTTTCAAATATTCTGTGCAGTATAAATGTTATTCTTCTGCAGTTTTCTTGCAAGCATTGGAGATGAAGCATGCCAAAGAGCCAAGTTTCTCTACCTCGCAGGTAATCGCAATGAGATACATGCAGGAAGAGCAGTCCGAAAAAGCTGAAAACATGTGGGGTCAGGCTTACACACTAGCTGAGAACCCAACACAGAAGTCTGATGCTAAGATGGAGCTTGCAAAAATCTACGCAAGACAAGGCAAAAAGTCTGCTGCAAGGTCTGCTGCTAGAGAAGCTGCTGATTTGGATAACTCTAAGACTTCAGATGTGTATTCACTAATCGGTGGAATGTACATGAACTCATTCAATGACTGTAAAGGTGGAGAAAGCCGAGCAAGAGATTATTCAATCTATATAGCTGCTTACAATGCTTACCAGCGTGCAGGTGATTCCCAAGGAATGGCAAATGCAAGAGCTCGATTCCCTTCTAAAGAGGAATTATTTACAGAAGGTCTTCAGGTAGGTGCTACGCTAAACACCGGATGCTGGATTGGTGAGTCGGTTACTTTAGCGACAAGAGACTAGTTTCTAATATTATTTAAAAAAAGGCAGTCAAATCGACTGCCTTTTTTAGTTTATAGAAATGTGGATATCTATTATCTTTAACAAATGGAAGTCAATTCAAAAGTCCCTCTTTTTTTCTTCTTTTTAGTAGTTTTCAGTTTCTCATGCCGGGAAGATGTGGATAAATCTTCTTTGCAGGAATACGATGGGCCTGTAAGTACCTCCATCAATATCCATTTGGTACAAAGCGATTCTGCGATCCTTCGATCAGACCTTAAAGCACCGAAGCAGCTGGAGTTTGCAAATGGAAACATTGAATTTCCGGAAGGAATAGACATCCAAATTTTCGAAAAAGATGGCTCATTGGGCACCACAATGAGTGCTAATAAAGGGTATTACCTAAAGGAGGAAAATCTTTATAAAGGTGTCGGAGATGTGAAAGTGAAGAACTTAATCAAGGATCAACAGCTTCAGACCGAAGAAATTTTTTGGAATCCGAATGAGAAGCGAATATATACTGATAAATTTGTGACGATTCAGGAGAAACAAACTCTTTTCAATGGTACTGGGATGGAGTCTGACGATTCCTTTTCGAATTATAAATTGAAGAATGTAAGAGATTCTAGGACCTTGCTTCCTGGAGAAGGGATATAATTAGCGAGAATCGCTTGCTGGAATTTCCTTTCTACTCAATCAACACTTAGCTATTTAACTTTGAAACTCGCAGACGCACTTATTCTTTCATTATCCCTTGCCTTAATTATTATCGGGGTGCATCAATCTCTAACTGTAGGAATAGAATCATCCTATGCTATTTTTATGTTTGCGGTGGCTTTGTTATTTTGGTTTCAGTACCGAAAAATAAAAAAACCTCAAGACCCTCCTGCTGGGAAGAAAAAATCAAAAGCAGTCAAAAAACCCTAAAATGGAAGTTTCCTATTTGATTTATGTGATTATCACGCTGGTTTTTTCGGCTTTTTTCTCAGGAATGGAGATTGCTTTTATTTCTTCCAATAAGCTCCAAATTGAACTTGAGAATAAACAAGGTGACTTAACTGGAAAATTACTGAGTGGCTTTGTTCAGCGGCCGGGCCAATTTATTGGAACTACCTTGATGGGTAATACAATTTCTTTGGTGCTCTATGGAATATTCATGGCCTATTTGATGGAGGATCCATTGAAAATGAATCTTCCCCCAAGCTTAAATAATGAAGGGTTTATTCTTTTTTCGCAGACCATTGTCTCTACAATGATTGTTTTGATTACCGCTGAATTTTTGCCAAAGAGCCTCTTTATGCTGAATCCAAACAGTATGCTGAACTTCTTTGTAGTTCCATTTTGGGTGGTTTATGTGTTGATTTATCCCATTGTTTGGGCGACCGTTTGGCTTTCCAGGTTTTTTATTACAAAAGTTTTACGATTAGAATACAGCGAAGACAAGCCAGTTTTTACCGTAACGGATTTGAATAGCTTTGTCCAAAACCACTTATCCAAGGCCAAAGAAGAAGGACATGTGGATATTGATACCAAGATCTTTGACAATGCAGTCGAGTTCAAAACAGTCCGAGTCCGTGAATGCATGGTTCCCCGAACAGATGTAGTTTGTGTGGAGATCGATGATCCGATCGAAGACCTTAAGGCAGTTTTTGAAGAAAGTGGACATTCGAAAATCATTGTCTATCGGGAAACCATCGATGATGTAATTGGCTATTGTCACCAGCTAGAGCTTTTCAAAAAGCCAAAAACCATCGAAGAAATCCTAACTCCAATCATCATTGCTCCGGAATCGGCTTTGGCAAATGAGTTATTGATCCAGTTTATTCAGGAGAGAAAAAGCTTGGCTTTGGTGGTGGATGAGTTTGGAGGGACGAGTGGCATTGTTTCTATGGAAGATATTATTGAAGAAATTTTCGGCGAGATTGAAGACGAATATGACAGCGATGATCTGATGGAACAAAAAATTTCTGATCAGGAATTTGTCCTGAGTGCAAGGCAGGAAATTGATTATTTGAATGATAAATATGATTGGGAATTACCGATAGGAGACTTTGAGACCCTTTCTGGTTTGATTTTATCCTTAACAGAGAATCTTCCAAAGAAAGGGGAATCCGTCACAATTGGTCCATATACCTTCACGATTATGACCAAGCAAGAGCATCGAATTGAAACAGTTAGGCTCAAAATTAACTCCTCTGGTATTTTTTAGATAAGGCTTTGATTCAGAATATATTTTGAATTTCGTTACTAATGCTATTATTTTGCGACTCCTAAAAAAGCGTAGTAACAATAATGGCGTTAATTAAACAAATAAGACAGCGGACAGGTCTCGCAATCGGAGTAATCGCCGGCGGGTTAATTTTATTCCTCCTTGGAGGTGATTTATTAAGTCCAAATTCCTCACTTCTGAATTCCAGCCAAAACATCGTCGGAGAAATAGCCGGTGAGGATATTACCTATGAGGAGTATATCCAAAAGGTAGAAGAAGTGAAACTTGCATATCAGCAGCGAACTGGAAGAGTACCTTCAGAAGTTGAAATGCTTACCGTGCGGGAGCAAGCATGGCAAGCAATGATCGTAGAGCGAGTGTTTGATGAAGAATATTCAAAACTTGGTCTAACTGTATCGGATGCAGAATTGGTAGACATGGTGCAGGGTAAAAACATCGTTGCAGAACTTCGTCAGCAATTGGTGAATCCTACTACAGGAGAATTCGATAAAAATCAGTTGATTTCTTTCCTTCAATCTTTAGAGACAGCGGATCCTGCGCAGCAGGCATTCTGGGCTCAGCAAGAGAAGCTTTTTGCAAGCTCTCGTCTTCGAATCAAATACGATAATCTTTTGGCAACTTCTGAGTTCACCACTCAAGCAGAAGCTAAAATGGAATACAAGGCAGCAAATACGATTGCAGATGCTTCAATCCTTTACATTCCTTACTATGCAGTAAAGGATGATGAGGTGAAAGTGGAGGAAAGCGAAATGAAAGCTTACTTGACTAAAAATAAAGCGAAGTTCAAAATGGGAAACACTGCTAACTTAGAATATGTAAGCTTCAGCATTCGTCCAAGTGGACTAGATTCAGCCTCCGTCATTGAAGAAATTACAGCTTTAACTGGAGAATTGAGAGCAGCTACTAATGATTCTTCTTTTGTAGTGAGAAACTCAGAAAATCCTACAGCATTTTACACTTTCAAGCCTGGAGAAGACCTTCCTTCAGATTTGAGTTCCAATGTAGGGCAAGTTACAGCAGGTGAAACTTATGGGCCTTTTGTAACGCCAAATGGAAGTTTTGTATCTTATAAAGTGTCTGAAGAATACACAGGAACTCCTCGACTAAGAGCTTCACACATTCTCTTCTCCACGGAGAATATGAGCGATGAAGCCAAAGCTGATGTCAAAGCTCAGGCTGAGACAGTACTTGCAGAGGTAAAGAGCTCAGGAAACCTTGCGGTAGCAGCTAGACAATATGGTCAAGATGGTTCTGCTCAAAATGGTGGAGATTTGGGTTGGTTTGCAAAAGAGGACTTTGTAGATGCTTTCGCAACTGCAGCCTATGCAGCAAAGTCAATTGGACTCCTTCCAACTCTAGTGGAGACAGAATACGGATACCACATCATCGAAGTGACGGAGATGCCCAAGTCAACTTATACCAAAGTAGCTACTTTGGAGAAGGAGCTTGTGGCAAGTGATGGTACCAGGAATGAAGCATTCAGAAATGCAGATTCTTTCGCAGCGAATTCTGGTAACAGAAATCAATTTACTGAAAATGCTGAAACTGATGATTATCGGATCATCCAAGCAAACAGCCTAGATGCCAATGCTAGAAATATCAATAACCTTCCAAATGCAAGAGAAGTAATCAGATGGGCTTTTTCAGAAGCTTCTACAGATGAAGTTTCTCCGGTATTTGAATTAGAGAATGCTTACTTGGTAGCTACCTTGGTTAGCAAGAAAGAAGAAGGGGACGCTACACTTGAAGATGTGAAAGAGCAAGTAGAGACTCAAGTAAGAAATGAGAAGAAGGGAGCATTGATTCAATCTAAGCTAAAAGGCTTGGCCACGCTTGAAGAAATGAAAGCAGTATTCCCTGAGACTGCTTCATTGAATCAGATTCCAGATTTGAAATTGAGTACTTCGGTAATCCCGGGTGTAGGTTTTGCACCAAAGGCTATCGGAGCAATCTTTGGCACCAAAGAAGGTCAGTTGACCATTGCTGTTCAAGAAGACATTGGAGTAGTGGTAGGGCGCTTAAATACGCTTACTCCTGCAGCTGAGATCGGAGATTACTCCGGGTTCCAAGGCCAATTGACTCAGAATGCTTCGCAGCGTACATCCTACCAGATTATGATGGCATTGCAAGATTTGGCGAATGTGAAAGACTATCGCTATAAATTCTTCTAAGGAAAACAAAAAAATTAATTGAACCCATGCCGACCAGCATGGGTTCTTTGTTTAAGATCAAATGAGAGTTTAGGATGAAAAAAGATTTTAATATTTCCTCATTTAAAGAAAAATTAGAAGCAAGCGGACAGTTTCCGATGCTTTATATGTTTAAGTTTATCGTTCCAAGCGGAAAGGAGCAGGAAATCGCAGCACTTTTCCCCAAAAATGAAATGGAGTTAAAAGCGAGCTCTGGAGGAAAATATGTGAGCACAACAATTAAATCCATGATGGACTCGTCCGATCAAATCATTGAAATCTATGAACAGGCTTCGAAAATCGAAGGCTTGTTATCACTTTAATACAATCAATCATGTGGAAAGAAGAAGACAATAAATTGAAGAAGACATTCAAATTTGGAAATTTTCAGGAGGCATTTGCCTTTATGACTCGCGTAGCTTTTTTGGCCGAGTCTCAGCAGCATCACCCGAATTGGAGTAACGTCTACAACACTGTTGAGATCGAGCTCACTACCCATGATGATGGAAATACAATCACAGACAAAGACCGAAAGCTTGCTAAAGCAATCGATAAAATTTTGGAATGATTGACCAAGGAATAAATTTATTTCTAGTGCCAACACCTATTGGCAATCTTAAGGATATCACGCTTCGTGCAATCGAGATCTTGAAGAGTGCCGATGTCATTCTTGCTGAGGATACGCGCACGAGTGGTAGTTTGCTAAAGCA
>CAWUWQ010000204.1:0-6829 GCA_963926065.1 uncultured Algoriphagus sp. | reverse complement strand
GAAATGGTAACTGAAGCTTTGAATGGGATTATTAACTTTGCCCGTCAAATCATTTAACCATATGACTCTTTTTCAATCCATCATTATCGCCATCATCGAAGGCTTAACAGAATTTTTGCCAATCTCATCTACAGGTCACATGATCTTGGCCTCAGCGGCAATGAATATCCATGAGGATGAATTTGTCAAAACCTTTGAAATAGGGATCCAACTTGGGGCGATTCTGGCGATTGCGCTGATGTACATCAAGAGGTTTTTTAGGGGTTGGACAATCTATTTCAAGTTGCTGGCTGCATTTATTCCCACAGCGATTGTTGGGCTTTTGGCCTACGACTACATCAAGGCCTACCTCTTTAACCCAATTGTGGTATCGGTTTCACTGATTTTGGGTGGTATCGTTTTGATTCTCATTGATAAAAAAGTGGTCAATTCAGAAACTGACGTAGCTGAAGTGGAAGATATTTCCTATAAAAATGCCTTCTTCATTGGGCTTTTTCAGTGTCTGTCAATGGTACCGGGCACTTCTCGAGCCGCGGCCACAATTATTGGAGGCGTATTTAATGGTCTTGATAAAAAACAGGCTACTGAGTTTTCCTTCCTATTGGCAGTGCCAACGATGATAGCTGCATCAGGATATGATTTGTTGAAAAGCGATTTGACGATGACCACTGAGCAAATTTCATTTATGGGAATTGGTCTGCTAGTTGCTTTTATCACAGCATGGATAGCAGTGAAGCTGTTTTTGAAATATGTATCCAATCATGGATTTATGGCATTTGGTTACTATCGAATTGCATTAGGAGTCTTGTTTTTAATCTTCATGTGGGGAGCGGATCTTGGTTAATTCATTTAGAACAGCTCGATAAACATCATTCGAATTACACTTAAAAAGCAAAAACCCCACTCAGATTGACTTGAGTGGGGTTTTATGTTTTGGACCTTATTTCGATTTGTCCAACGCGTTTTTGTTTTTCACATACTTTTCAAGCCAAGTATCCATTTCCCAGAGTGTGTGGAGAATGGACTCCTGTGCTGCATAGCCATGACTTTCATTTGGTAAGAAAACCAATCTTGCTGTAGCGCCATGACCTTTCAGTGCATTGTAGTAGCGCTCTGATTGGATAGGGAAGGTACCAGAATTATTATCGGCCTCTCCGTGAATCATTAGGATAGGAGTTTTCACTTTGTGTGCAAAAGAGAAAGGAGACATATTAAAATAAACCTCAGGAGCTTCCCAATAGGTACGCTGCTCGTATTGGAAGCCAAATGGAGTCAGGGTACGATTATATGCTCCGCTTCGTGCGATTCCGGCTGCAAACAAATCGGTGTGGGAAAGCAAGTTTGCAGTCATAAAAGCACCGTAAGAATGTCCACCGACTGCGATACGCATGCGATCGCCAATTCCCATATCCACAATTTTGTCTATAGCAGCCTCTGCGTTCCAAACTAATTGCTCTAAGAAATAGTCATTTGGTTCTTTGTCACCTTCGCCTACGATTGGCATTTCAGTTTGATCCATAATTGCATATCCGCGAGTTACCCAATAGATCGGCGATCCCCAATTGAGACGCGTAAAGGCATATTTAGAACCTCTAACCTGAGCAGCAACTTCTTTGGATTTGTATTCTCGGGGATAAGCCCACATTAAAACTGGAAGCGTGCCGTCTTTTGCCGGATCATAGCCTACAGGGGTATAGATGACTGCGGAGAGATTTAATCCATCCTTTCTGGAATAGGTCACTTGCTGTTTTTGGATTCCTTTCAGGGATTCATATGGGTGCACAAAATTAGTCACCTGCATTGGAGCCATTCGCTTCTTCGTATTCACCAGCCAATAGTTGGGTTGGATATCTGTGCTTTCTTTCAAAGTGATAAATTCCGAACCTGATTCGTCGAGGACTTTTACTACGCGTTCATAGTAAGGTGCTTCAGATCTCCAAAGGACGTTTTGGGCTTTGGTTTTAGTATCAAAAGTGGAAAGGAAAGGCATATTCCCATCAGGAGATCCTCCTTGACTGGTCATGAATATCAAATCTCCATTTCTTAATAGTACATTTTTTCCGAATTGATTTTCTACAAAAAGTGGATCTCCAGGATCATTGTAAATATCATCAGAAGAGCGCTCAATGATTAATCGCTTAGCTTGATTAGGGTTGGACGGATTGATGATAGATCTCATTTCTTTCCGACTTGCTGACCAACGCTCATTCATGATCGCAAAGTTGTCATCTGACCATGCAATGCCAGCAAAACGATATGGCGTGGTAGCTAACTTTTTCTTCTCGCCGGCAAAAGGTGCATCCAGTGTGTAAACGATCTCCCGATCTTTCACATCGTTTCTAGGATCACCTTCGTCTTGCGCCTCAACCCAGTAAAGCATTGCTCCTTTGTCTGCTCTCCAGCTGATATTTCTTGGCCCAGTAACAGTTGCATCAAATCCAGTAGGTCGATTTTCATCCAAAGGAATCTTTGCTAGTGTCTTCACTTTTTTTCCAGCTTCGTCCCAAATCTCTACGTCATAAGGGAATCTAGAAGCAGGGACCAAATAGGAGAATGGCTTTTTAATAAGATCAACCATTAGGTATTTTCCGTCTGGAGAAAGATCCATGGACTTGATCATTCCGGAGGGACCAATCGGTTTTTTATTTCCATTTAGATCCACAAGCATGATTTGAGAATCTATGAAAAAAGCGAATAGTTTTTCGTCATGAGGATTGCTCAATAAATCCTGATAGGTTCTATTTGGAGAGGCATCACCTGTTGATTCTTGAATTATTGGACCAGCTGGTGCAGAAGGCTTTTGAGGGATATTTCCTCGGTTTGGATTTATTGCTTTGATGAGGATTTCATTCTCAACAGTCCAAGCCATTGCATCACCAGAGACTTCATTCAGTATGGCATCTGTTAGTTTTTTGGCTTCAAATGAAGTCATGTCCACTACCCAAAGGCTAATTCCATTGGCTTCAGTCTGAGTGAAAGCAAGGAATTTCTCATCTTTTGATAGTACAAATCCCCCCATGCTTGGGTTGGCTGGCAACCCCTTGATTTGGATTTCCTCACCCCCACGAGTCATTTTAATTTTGACATTTTCTATTCCTCGACCTCGGCTTGGTCCAGAGGTGGCGGGATTTATTCGTAGGCCCGCAATTCGTAGTTCTGGCTGTGAAAGTTCTTCAATACTCGGATTGTCAGCACGCTCGAGGAGCATCATCCAGTCACCATTTTTGCTAAAGCTTACAGAAGGTGTGCTTGGCGCATTTACCAAGTCGGCAATAGCTTTTGGGGGAGTTTGATAAGTAGTTTGGGCAATTACAGAAAGGTTGGAAAATCCAACCAATAAAATCGCTGTTAAGGTTATTCGATAAAATTGATTCATTTAAGATTGGTTTATTTCGAAGGAAAGATAAAACTCAGCGAGCAGAAAGCTTACTAATATTCATAAGTGGTCTGTATTTTAATTAAGTTCAGTTAGATTTTAGGATAAACGAGTAGTCGAGGAGGATTAAGAGCCTATCATTATAGTGCGCAACCATTGTTTAGGACATTTTATTTATTCGAATCAAAACTTAGAACATATGAAATATTTATTTCTAAGTGTACTATTAAGTATTGGATTGGGACAAGTATCAGTCAGCCAAACCATCAAGCCAGGAGTCGGGCTCAACTTTACAGATGTAGTGGCAAATGGAGGGGGAACTGCAAGTGGCAGAACTGGTTGGCAGTTTGGCGCTAGTGTGGCCTTTGGGCAAAAAATATATGTAGAACCTGGAATTTTTTACCAGAGTAAATCTGCAGAATTTTCATCTTCAGACAACCTAATTCAGCCGGATTTGAAGGCGGATTTAAAAGGAATCAGAGTTCCTTTTGCGCTTGGGTATAATTTGATAGGAAATTCAGCATCTGCCGCTTCAATTCGTCTTTTTGGTGGGCCATCTGGTTTCTTCCTGATCGATACAGGCGAAGACATCGATAAAGCTGATATCAACTCGCCAGCGTGGGGAGTATTTGCAGGAGCAGGATTGGATATTTGGATTTTGTTCGTTGATGTCAGCTATGAGTGGTCCGTGACTGATGTTCAGACTAGTTTTACCAATATAGATTTCGGTAAGACAAACGGCTTATTTGCGAATGCTGGAGTTAGAATTAGGCTGTAGTTTGGACCGGAGATTGTGTATGTTAAGACATAATAATTTGCTTGGATTCAGATTTTTTCGGTATTTTATGCCTGTTTAGAAAAAACAATGGAGACTTACGGAAAGATATTATTGATCGCTATGCCAGCATTTCTGGTATTGGTTTTATTGGAGAAATGGTATGGTTGGTACACAGAAAACGATACTGTGCCTTTGAATGATATGCTTTCAAGCCTAAGTTCAGGAGTAACCAATGTCACTAAAGATGTCTTGGGACTGAGTTTAGCAATTATTTCTTATGGTTGGCTGGTAGACCATGTGGCCCTGACTCATGTTAGCGCAAGCTGGTTGATCTTTCTGATCGCTTTTATTGCATTAGATTTTTCAGGGTACTGGGTTCACCGAATCAACCATGAATACAATATTTTTTGGAACAATCACATCATACATCACAGCAGCGAGGAGTTTAACTTGGCCTGTGCCTTACGCCAAAGTATTTCCTCATTTGTAAGAATTTTCACCGTTTTTCTTTTACCGGCAGCCTTTCTTGGCGTGCCAACTGAGGTGATTGCGGTCGTTGGCCCGATTCACCTTTTTGCTCAGTTTTGGTATCATACCCAACACATCAAGCGGATGGGTTGGCTAGAATACATCATTGTCACTCCGGCTCATCATCGGGTACACCATGCGATAAATCCAATTTATCTGGATAAGAACTATGGGCAAATTTTCATTTTTTGGGATAAGCTTTTTGGGACTTTTCAAGAAGAACTAGCTAATGTGCCGGCAGTCTACGGAGTCACGAGGCCAGTAAGAACTTGGAATCCAATCAAGATCAATTTCATGCATTTATGGTTGTTGGTAAAAGATGCTTGGAGAGCTTCTAAATGGGAGGATAAATTTAAAATCTGGTTTATGCCTTTGGGATGGCGGCCTGCTGATGTCGCTGACAAATACCCTGTTGAGAATATTGAAGATGTTTATAATTTTGAAAAATATTGTCCTTCGCTTTCTCCTAATTTACTGCGCTGGAGCATTTTACAATTCCTGATGCTCGTGTTTTACGTGTTTTACATGTTTGGAAATATTGCAATAATTGGTTCGCCCTGGATTTTCATCTACGGAGCCTTCATTTTTTTGACGGTATATTCCTATACCGAGCTGATGGACAAAAACCTAAATGCATGGATATGGGAAGTACTAAAGAGTATCGCAGGCATTGCCATTATTATGATTACTAGCGATTGGTTTGGTTTGAACGCTTATGTTCCTTTCGGGTCCTATATGCTTATAATAATTCTTGTCGTATCGCCAGTAATTGTAATTTTGTTCTGCAAAACTGAAATACAGGCAATTCAAATTCATAAGAAGATAGTTAGTATTTGAAAGCAGTTTAGTTTCAGAAAAATTCTATTGAAAATTCTACAGCCCATAGTAAAACCCTCTAACTCCTAACACATCTTGAAGGCTTTGACATCGGGCTTCTTATTAAGTTACTAAGGGGGTCAAATCTCTCCAGGCAACTATGCATTAAAGCGAATTAACTTCTATAATAGAGGTGGGAAATCTCAAATTTTTATTGTGGCATATTGATTGAAAACGGGCATTCAAAAATGTAATGAGATCAAAATTTAGTTTCCACTTGCTTTCCATCCTAGCTTGAGGAAATCAAACTTACAAAACAAGGCAATAGTGTTCGATTAGATTTGTAAGGATCCATGCCATCAAAAGAGCTCTGCGAGTTTGAACAAGTAATTTTGTAAGCTGGATTTGAAGAAAGATTACAGCTTTAAAATGGGATCTTATTATAGACTAGACACAAAAAAACCTTGGCCATTGGTGGTCAAGGTTTTTCTTATGTTTTGTGGAAATTACTTTCCTTTTTCTCCAATTGAAATCATCGCACATCTGAAACCGATATCGTTGGTAGAAGAGTCTTGATGCATAAATCTTCGAGTACCAGGTGCTAACCAATAAGTGACATCTCTCCAAGATCCTCCTTTGTAAACGCGAAGTTCATCTGTCAACACTGAAGTTTCATAAGTATCAGCTTCGTCTTCGTAACCATCTCGTCTAACAGGGTTCAAATCATCAAAATCTTGGAAGGAAAGTGGCCGATAAACGTCCTGAACCCACTCATTCATGTTACCTGCCATGTGGTAAAGGCCAAAATCATTTGGAGCCATATCATAGACGTTAGTAGGGATGATTTCTCCATCATTTCGCTGATTACCCGCGATTCCACCGTAGTCACCACGACCTCTTTTGAAGTTTGCTAACAAGTCACCTTGCTTGCCTTTACGCTTTACATTATATGGATTTCTCACTCCTCGTCCATCCCATGGATATATTCGGCCGTATTCCTGATTTTCATCCAAATATTGTGTGCCAATCATTGCTTTAGCTGCATATTCCCATTCAGCCTCAGTAGGGAGTCGGTAATCAGCCAATGCTACACCTCGCTCAATTAACTGAATTTTAGAAAATGTGGAATCGATTCCTCTTTCCTTTCTCACCAGATCCTGAACAAATTCAGTTCTCCAATTTGAATAAATTTTTGCTTGACTCCAAGAAACACCAGCTACTGGATAGAAATTGAAACCAGGAAATCTGAAATAATAGGACTGGTACATGTCGTTGAATGACATCGCACCTTTCCATACATTTTCAGAAGGCTCTAATTTCTTCAATGAATC
>CAWUWQ010000203.1:0-3974 GCA_963926065.1 uncultured Algoriphagus sp. | reverse complement strand
TTCATAAATCCTTAGGGCTTATTTTGGTCCAAAGGTAAGAATGAATCAGGAAATGTAATTTGGACTTTGATTAATTGGGTCTTTACAGAGAAGTATTAAATCACAAGACCAAAAATATTCATGAATTAGAGATCACAAATGCGAATAAATGAATTCGCTAGAACAAAATTTTCGAGTCATCACATATTGGAACTTAATTGAAGTGCTCAAGTCCAAATCTGAAATATGAATCCATTCTTTCCAGATAATTTGCTTTACTTTTTTCCGCAAAAACTCCATGAATACCGCAGTTATTAAAATTTGAAAAAAAAATTGCCACTTAAAAAAACTTATTGCCGACTTAACTGTTCTTATCATGTTAAAAACAACTAACCAATTTAAAATGAAAAAATTAAGATTATTATCATTCGTAGCAGCTGCCGCAGTTTCTACGTTTGCAATGAGTTGCGATAGCAAGCCAACCGAAACCGAAGAAATAGTAGAGGTAGTAGAAGAAGCTCCAGCTATGGAAGTGTCTAACACTGTAGTAGACATCGCTATCGGATCTCCTGATCACACTACTTTAGTGGCTGCTGTTCAGGCTGCAGGTCTAGTAGAAACATTGATGGGTGAAGGACCTTTCACAGTATTTGCTCCAACTAATGCTGCTTTCGCTGCACTTCCTGCTGGAACAGTTGAAGGTTTGCTTAAGCCTGAGGCTAAAGCTGATTTGACTGCAATCCTAACTTATCACGTAGTAGCTGGCAACGTAATGTCCGGTGACCTATCTGATGGTCAAATGGTAACAACTTTGAACGGTAAGCAGTTGAAAGTAACCATTAAAGATGGCAATGTAATGATTGGTGGAGCTACTGTAGTAGCAGCGGATCTTGCTGGTTCTAACGGTGTTGTTCATGTGATCGATAAAGTATTATTACCATAAGAATTTATTCTTAAACAGAAATTTTAAGACCGCCTCGGCGGTCTTTTTTTTGTTAACCATTTTCCTAAAAACTTTTCAACTAAAATAAACACAGTTTTTTAAGAAAGGCATACCGAGCAATTTAAATTCTAGAACACTTTATTGAAAAAGGAAAAAGATAATCATTCCACAAACTCTTTTTCCAATTGCTCCAAGGACTTACCTTTCGTCTCTGGTAGGATAAAATAGATGACCACAAAACCTACGAAACAAATTAATCCATAAAGCCAAAAGTTATTTGCCCACCCCAAATTAGCCTTGATCGTGGGGAATGAATAGGTCAAGGTGAAATTTCCCACCCAATGCGCTAAAGCTCCAATTGATATCGCCGCACCCCTAATTCGCGTAGGGAAAATCTCGGATAAAACTACCCAAAGTAAGGGAGCAAGGGTAAAGGAATAAAACATCACATTGGTCAAAACTAATAACACGATAACCCATCCGCCTTGATCTACTTTAAAAGAATATCCGATCAGGGCATATAAAATAGCCATCGCCCCAGTCCCTATCAATAGTAGCTTCTTGCGACCAAATCGGTCTACTGTAAATAAAGTGATGAAGACCGAAAGTACCATCACTCCTCCGATAACCACAATATTCAGCATCATCTGCTTGAGATTGTATCCAGCGGCCTGAAAAATATCTGCAGCGTAATAAATCACGACGTTCAAGCCTGACCATTGCTGCAAAAAGGCAAGAAAAACTCCAATTCCAATCAATTTGGGAACAGGCCGTTTCAGCAAATCCTTAAAATTCACTTTCCCCAATTCGCCATTACTTAGAGTATTTTGAATCTCAGCGATGGAATTAGCTGCATAATACTTGCCTCCGATTCGTTCAAGAACCTTTCGAGCTTTTTCTTCCTCTTTATTTTTCACAAGCCATCGTGCACTTTCGGGCACCAAAAACATCAAAAGAAAAAATAGTAAAGCTGGTATAATCTCTGCTCCAAACATCCATCTCCAACCAAACTGGCCAGACCAGCTCACGGCGATCATTTCAAAAGTTGCATTTTCCGCCAAATCGGTATCCAAAAGTGAAATTTGCCAATTGGTAAGTTGAGCCAAGAGAACTCCAATCATCACCAGAAGCTGATTGATTGTCACAAACATTCCACGCTTTTCTGGCGGAGAAATCTCTGCGATGTAGAGGGGTGAGAGATTTAAAGCAATTCCCATTGCAACTCCACCAATAATCCGGTATGCGTTAAAAGCCCAAAAAGTTTCCGCCAATGCAGTTCCTAAAGCTGAAAGTGAAAATAGAAATCCTGAGAAAATCAATAGTCGCTTCCTTCCCAGCTTATCGCTAAGCAATATGCAAAGAATCGCACCAAGCATACATCCGATCAGAGCCGAACTCGTCCCCCAACCCTGATCTGCAGGTGAAGTGATATTGAAAAAGGGCTCGTAGAATGGTTTGGCTCCACCGATCACCACCCAATCAAAGCCAAAAAGAAAGCCGCCAAGCGCTGCTGTGAGGCTGATCAGCCAAATATAGGTCTGGTTGTATTGAGTTGGATTTTGAGGGCTTATAGGTTTTTCCATACCTTAATTTAAATGATCTTCGAAAATATCCACTATCACTAAAATCAGCTCAATAAATTCGGATACTATCCTTTGCTATCTGGAAATAAGAGGAGCACCTCAGAAGTAGATTAAACTTTCATAGTTTTCCATTTTCCATTTCTGAATATAAAAAGGGTCACCAAAGAATGGAAAGAGTGACAAAAGGCAATCGCGATAAAAATACCTAGGTATTCCAACTCAAATGTAAAAGCCAAAAGATAGGCCAGTGGAATTTCCATAAACCAAAGTACACCAATATTAATCCAAGCAGGCGTCTTGGTATCTCCTGCGCCATTGAATGCCTGAGTGAGCACCATTCCAACGGCGAAAAACACATAACCACAGGCAATCACCTGCAGTCCCTGTGCTGCGATGGCTTGAATCTCTGGAATATCTGTAAAAATCCCTGCCAACGAGGAGGCAAAAAGCAAATAGATTCCAGTCACTGAAGCCATAAAAATCACAGTATATCGTGTGGTAATCCAAACAGCATCCTCTGCACGCTGTGGCTGATTTGCCCCCAAATTTTGTCCTACCAAAGTAGCTGCAGCCCCAGATAATCCCCAAGCAGGCAAAATGGTGAAAATCAAAATCCGAAATGCAATGGTATAACCAGCCAAAGCCGTTGATCCAAACTCCGCATTCATCCGAGTTAAGGCAATCCAAGCGACCGAATCAATCAAAAACTGCCCCATTCCTCCGATG
Source organism: uncultured Algoriphagus sp. (assembly GCA_963926065.1). Lineage (GTDB taxonomy): Bacteria > Bacteroidota > Bacteroidia > Cytophagales > Cyclobacteriaceae > Algoriphagus. Next base: position 743 of record CAWUWQ010000203.1, on the reverse strand, counting down.
GAAATACCAATGATTTTCTTGATGATCTCCCAGCTGATTTCAATATTTTCTTTGAGAATTTTGAGTTTATGCTTTCCATTGAAAAGATGATACAACTGATACAGCACTCCTACTCCACGCCCAAAAGTCGTAGCCACCGCGGCTCCTTCCAGACCCCAGCCAGACCATGTTCCAAAACCAAAAATGAATAAAGGATCTAGGAAAATATTCAAGCCGTTGGCAATCCAAAGTGAGCGCATCGCATGATGAGCTTGCCCAGCTCCTCGAAAAGCCCCATTGATCAGAAATAACAACATGATCGCGGTATTTCCTGCAAAAATGATTCGTGAATACATCACTCCTGAGGCCACAACTGCAGGTTCTGCACCCATCAAACCCAGAATATCAGCAGCAAAGATCCATCCGAGAACTCCCAATATCACTGAAATCACTCCGCCGACAATCAACAATTGAAATGCGGCAGAACCGGCTTCCGAATATTTTTTTTCGCCAAATCTCCTGGAAATCAAGGCTGTTGCCGCCATGCTTATCCCAAATCCAACCGCATAGACTAAGACCACAACCGATTCAGTCAAACCTACCGTAGCAATGGCATGCTCACCTAACTTGGCAACAAAGAAGATATCGACTACCGCAAAAAGTGACTCCATCATCATTTCCAAGATCATGGGAATAGCCAAAATCACGATGGCTGTTTTTAAAGAAAGACTGGTAAAATCTTGCTCTTTGCCAAGGATTGCATC
>CAWUWQ010000202.1:0-2884 GCA_963926065.1 uncultured Algoriphagus sp. | reverse complement strand
CAATATGCTTTAGGTTCTGGCAACAAAGTGAAGATTCACTTTACTGTTTCTCCTGAACATGAATCCAAATTCAAATCCGAGATTGATGCGATAGTACCTGGCCTTTCTAAAGAAGCTGGGGTAGCATTTGAAATCACTTATTCTACCCAGAAGAAAAGAACAGACACGATAGCCGTAGATTCTAATAATGGTCCGTTTTTGGAAGAAGATGGAAGCATCCTGTTTCGACCTGCAGGTCATGGTGCTTTACTAGAAAATCTTAATGACATTTCCGCTGACCTGATATTTATTAAGAATATAGACAATGTCGTACCTGATCGACTTAAAGAAGAAACCAAAAATTATAAAATGGCCATTGGAGGATTGCTTTTAGAAATCCAATCCAAGGTATTTGAGGCAGTACGCGCACTTGAAAATTCCTATAGCAAAGATGCTGTGAATTTAGGCAAATCAGTTTTCACAAATGAGTTGGGTGCAAAACTGCCAGAAAACTTTAATACAAATTCGATAGAATATCAAGGTGCTTACCTTAAGGCTAAACTTAACAGACCAATTCGAGTATGCGGGATGGTGAAAAATACCGGCGAACCAGGTGGAGGCCCTTTTTGGATCAAAGAATCTGATGGTTCACAATCACTTCAAATTCTAGAAACTGCACAAATTGATTTGAATGATCCGGATTCGCAGGCCCATATGAATGCTTCCACACACTTCAATCCAGTGGATTTGGTTTGCGGTACGAGAAATCATAAAGGTGAATCTTTTGACTTGTTGGAATACCGAGATATGAAAACCGGCTTTATCACGGAGAAATCAAAAAGTGGTCGAGAATTAAAAGCTTTAGAGCTTCCAGGCCTTTGGAATGGCTCCATGTCAGGCTGGAATACCATCTTTGTAGAAGTTCCGCTAATCACCTTCAATCCGGTGAAAACCGTAAATGATTTACTGAGAGACGAACACCAGTAAATTCGAAAATCTAGATTCAGAAGTTTGAAAATTCTTAGACTTCTGAATCTATTCTTCTAATTTTTTCCCTTCGTACATATCATATCGAAACAGTCGGCAATCAATCGTACCGTTCCAAAACTCGATTCTTCGACTGGCTTTTAGTCCTATCTTTTTGGCCAACTCCATATTTCCAGTAAAAATATATCCCCGATATCCGGCGCATTGCTGCTTCATGAAGTCCCCCATTCGCTTGTAGGTAAGTTCCAATTCATCATTCTCCCCGAGTCGCTCACCATATTCTGGATTGAACATAATCACTCCTCTAGGTCGCTCAGGAATCTCTGTTTCTGCAAAATCGCAAACTTGAAAATCAATCATATGATCAACCCCTGCGGTTATTGCATTCTCTTTTGCAAAAGCAATAGCCTGAAGAGAAATATCCGAAGCGATAATCTTTAACTCGGGAATCTCTCGAATCTTATCTTCCAGCTTTTTCTTTTTTGCCAAAAAGGCCTGCTCATCATAGCCGAGCAAATGCTGAAAAGAATAATGGTCTCGGTACAAGCCCGGATAACGGTTGGTCGCCATCAAGGCGGCCTCTATAGCCAAAGTACCCGATCCGCACATAGGATTGATGAAAGGCACTCTCGTATTCCATTCTGTTGCATAGATCGTGGCAGCAGCTAAAGCTTCCATCATTGGCGCTTTTCCTGGGATCTTGCGGTATCCATGTTTGCCAAGCGTCTCGCCAGTAGTATTAATATAGACAGAAGCTTGCGTCTCTTTCCAGTATACTTGAAAAACCAAGCCATTGAAGTCCGAACCTGAATCCGGTCTTCGCCCTTTCAATTCTCGGAATCGATCGACAATAGCATCTTTTACCTTAACATTGACAATCAGTGGCGTAGTGACGCTTTCATTATCTGCTACAGCACCAACTGAGAAATAGCCATCAACATCGAGGTACTCTTCCCAAGGAATAGCCTTAAATTTTCGATAGATGTCATCGGCATTTTGCAGGTAAAAGGACTTGATCTCATAAAGGACTTGCGAAGCCGTCCGCAAATGGAGGTTTAGATCCATGCATTCCTCTAGCGTAGCTTGTAATTCTACTCCAGTACGGGTAACTGAGTCAGGAACGAATCCTAATTCACGAACTTCTTTTTCCAGGTAAGCAACAGAGCGGTCTTTGCAGGTGATAAAGACTTTTCCTTTGAGGTTAAAATCAAGCATGCACAAAAGTAAGCAATCAAGCAGGACTAAAAAGTCATACAGAGAAATGATTATTCCTAGCAAATTCTATCAGACTATTAAAAAACAATTATATGAATGTACGCTACTTTGCCAGTAAGGGCATTTAGCATTTAAAAAATGAGGTTAAAACCTGAGTTTGGCGCACATCGGTCATCGGACACCTGTCACCCGTCTAGTAAAGCAAAGGAAATAAGGTTATTGGTAGAATTCCGTATAACCATAAACAATTATAATCAGCTGAAAGATCAACGGATTCTTTTCCGCTCTTCCCTCCTGCTTCGGGATTCATCAATTATTCAAGTATAAACTCGCAAACGATTGCGTAACTTAAAACAATTCCCTTTGGTGCAATGCACCTAAATCTTGAATTTTATGGTGAACAATAATACCTCAACCTTATGAAATCGAGCATCACTTAAAAATCATTCACTACGATGATTTTAATCTGCGAGATTCTATATGACCATTAAAAAAAAATTATAAACCTTATGAAATACACCCGAAACATACTCGCGGTCTTAATCACATCTATAGCACTTGTTAGCTGTGCTGGGGAGCAAAAAACAGACGATGGCTGGACTGATTTATTCAACGGAAAAGACCTTACAGGGTGGAAACCAGTAGCCGGAACTGCCACATTTGAAGTAGTCGATGGTGAAATAGTGGGTACAGCAGTGGCTGG
>CAWUWQ010000201.1:0-5162 GCA_963926065.1 uncultured Algoriphagus sp. | reverse complement strand
CAAAACTATGGAAACTTTTAAGTTGTTCAAAGTTTCCATAGTTTTTTATAGAATTTAATTTTGACTTAACAAGAATTTTATAGTAAATACTGGTTATTTCCGTACAATTTAAATTGATTTCAAAATATTATTCTGTGTTTGAAATATTATTATTTAGTTATTACTGGCATTTTTCTTACTACCAAATGAAATTTTATACCAACACATGAACTTTCTAAAAACCAAATGGGGTAAACTCGCCTATAAAAGTTGCGGGGCTGGAAAGGAGGTATCCTTGATTTTTCATGGCTTTGGTCAAACTCATCAGGACATGCTCCCTTTTGAAGCTTTGCTCAGTCCTGATTCAAGATTTCTTTTTATTGATGTCTTCTACCATGGACGAAGTGTCTGGAAAAACCAAAATCAAAGTTTAGATAAATCGATCTGGAAAATGATCATTTCCGAACTAATGTGTAAGGAAGATTTTTCCACTTTTAACCTCATTGGTTATAGTATGGGCGGTAAATTCGCTCTAATTACCTATGAGCTTTTTCCTGAAAAAGTAAATAGTTTGAAACTCCTTGCGCCCGATGGGATCAAAACTGGACTTTGGTATAGCCTAAACAGTTACCCAAGTTTTTTGCATCAACCTTTCAGGCAAGTGGTTTTCAAACCTAAGCCCTTTTTTAGAATTGTGAAAAGTTTAGAACAGGTTGGTTTGGTAGAAAGTAGTCTGACCAAATTTGTCAGAAACGAAATGAAGACCCGATCCAAGCGTGCACAGGTATACTTGACCTGGCGAGTCTTTGGTGGGCTACGTCCACATTTGCCGACTATCATAAGGGAAATCAGGAAACAACATACACCGATCACCTTATATATAGGGGAATTTGATAAGATGGTCACGGGTGAAAATCTCAAGCGCTTCAGTTCAAAAATCAAACATATTAAAGTGATCAAACTGCCTGTAGGACATGGGCAATTAATCAAAGCGGCAGTAGGAAATATAACACATTGAAATAGGCCTTTAACGAAAAAGAATTCGTGAAATAGCGCCTCGCTGAAATACGGCTGTGGCGAAATAACCCTTTGGGAAATACGCTTCGCGAAATAAAGCTTTGGTGAAATACGCCTTCGGCGAAATAAGCAAAAGCAAGATTGTACTAGAATCTAGTATTTCATCGAGCGTAGCGAGGTGTATTTCCACTTTTTTTCTAGTGTGATCAAAAGAATTCTGCGTCCTTAGTGCCTCAAGCCTCGCAATGACCTCAGCCTAAATTTTTCAATCCGCCGCAGCGGACAAGTTATTTCTATTTTCAAATTTTCCAATCCACCTCTCAATTCCTTACCTTTGAATCTTACCATCCAAAGGACATGATTTTCTTCTTTGAATCCCCTCAGCAACTCGTTTACGCAGTTCAAACTCCTCAACCGCTAGCACCTGAAGATATTGAGAAACTGATTTGGCTTTTTGCGAAAGCAAAACCCCTGTCAGGAAATTCTGTATCAGGAAGTTTCTCAGGACCGAGAAAAGAAATGATCACGCCTTGGTCCACCAATGCGGTAGAAATCACCCAAAACATGGGGATTCTTGGAATCCAGCGCATCGAGGAATTTTTTCCACTGAACGAAAGCGATCAAATCGACCCGATGCTTCAAAAAACATATGATGTTTTGGATCAAGAGATTTTTGACATTCATCTACAGCCAGAGCCGATACAGCAGATAACTGATATCTCCAGCTACAACAAAGAACAAGGCCTAGCCCTTAGTCAAGTAGAAGTAGATTATCTGGAAAATGTATCCAAGGAATTGGATCGTCCATTGACGGATTCAGAGGTATTTGGATTTTCGCAGGTCAACTCGGAGCATTGCCGACACAAAATCTTCAACGGCACTTTCATCATCGATGGGGAAGAGAAGCCAAAGACACTTTTCCAGCTCATCAAAGAAACTTCCAAAGCGCACCCAAATCGGATCGCCTCTGCATACAAAGACAACGTCGCTTTCGTTAATGGCCCAAAAGCCCAACAATTTGCGCCAAAAACTGCACATCAAGCCGACTTTTTTGAAACTCGGGAAATCGACACCGTCATTTCATTAAAAGCTGAAACCCATAATTTCCCAACCACCGTGGAGCCATTCAATGGCGCAGCTACTGGCGCAGGAGGAGAAATCCGAGATCGTATGGCTGGAGGAACTGCATCGATCCCTTTGGCTGGAACGGCTGTGTATATGACATCCTATTCGAGATCTAGCGAAGAAAGAAGCTGGGAATCGAACCTCGCTCCAAGACCTTGGCTTTATCAGACACCGATGGATATTCTGATCAAGGCCTCCAATGGAGCCTCTGATTTCGGGAACAAATTTGGTCAGCCGCTAATCTGCGGTTCGGTCTTGACTTTTGAGCATGAAGAAAACGGCAAGCAGCATGGCTTCGACAAAGTCATCATGCTAGCTGGCGGCGTAGGCTATACCAATGCTAAATACACCAAAAAACAAGAGCCAAAAGTCGGTGATCAAATTGTGATTATGGGCGGTGATAACTACCGAATCGGAATGGGTGGCTCTGCGGTTTCCTCACTGAATACCGGAGAACTTTCCAATTCTATCGAGCTCAACGCAATCCAACGTTCCAATCCTGAAATGCAAAAGCGAGTATCCAACGTGATTCGAGCAATGGCTGAAAGTGATCAAAACCCAATCATTTCCATTCATGATCACGGCGCGGGAGGACATTTGAATTGCCTCTCAGAATTGGTTGAAACCACTGGAGGTACCATTTATATCGACAACCTTCCAATAGGCGACCCTACTCTTTCTGCCAAAGAAATCGTCGGTAACGAGTCTCAAGAGCGTATGGGGCTGGTGATAGGCAAAGAAGACGTGGACACCTTGCATCAAATCTCCGATCGAGAGCGTGCCCCTTTCTATGTGGTGGGCGAGACGACTGGAGATATGCACTTCAAATTTAAAAATCAAAAAACAGGTGAGAAACCTGTGGATTGGGACTTAGCTTATATGTTTGGCTCTTCACCAAAGACTGTACTGGAAGACCAAACCAGCCATTCAAATTTTGCGGAGGCAACGTACGATCCCGAGCTAATCCTAGGCTACATAAGAGAAGTGTTGCAGCTGGAAGCTGTTGCCTGCAAAGACTGGTTGACCAATAAAGTCGATCGATCTGTGACGGGACGGGTAGCTACTCAGCAAACTGTAGGCGAAATCCAATTGCCACTGAATGACGTGGCAGTGATGGCACTTGACTTTACCGGAAATAAAGGAATCGCCACTTCCATAGGACATGCTCCTGTGGCAGCATTGGCAAATCCAGAAGCAGGAAGCCGATTGGCAATTGCCGAAGCGATGACTAATCTCATTTTTGCTCCGATTCAGGACGGATTGGCGGGAATTTCCCTTTCGGCAAACTGGATGTGGCCTGCAAAAAATGAAGGTGAAAATGATCGCTTATATCGTGCTGTAGAAGCCGTTTCAAAATTTGCTATTGAACTCGGAGTGAATATCCCAACAGGAAAAGATTCGCTCTCCATGACTCAAAAATATCCAGATGGAAAAGTAGTTTACTCTCCAGGAACGGTGATTATTTCCACCGTAGGAGAATGCAGTGATGTTAAAAAGACGGTGAAAACTGCCTTGAAACCAGTGTTCGGAAGCAAAATATTATACATTGATTTTTCCAAAGAAAGTTTCAAGCTTGCCGGATCAAGCTTTTATCAGACTTTAAATAAAGTAGGCACCGAAACCCCAGATGTCAAAGACAGCGCCTATTTTGGTCAAGCATTTATAGCTGTTCAAGAACTGATCGACCAGACTTGGCTCCTTTCAGGACATGATATTTCTTCCGGCGGATTAGTGACAGCCTTATTGGAAATGTGCTTCCCTTCTACTCAGATTGGTTTGGATGTCAAACTGGATAGATTAGAAGAAACTGATTTGGTCAAAGCACTTTTCGCAGAGAACCCAGGAATCCTGATTCAAGTAGAAGATAACAATGCTGTAGAGAGTTTATTAATCGAAGCAGATGTAGATTACGTGGAACTCGCAACGGTGACTGCTTCTGGAAAATTGACTTTTGAAGGCAAAAACTTAATCCTTGATGTGGCTGAAATGCGGGACGTTTGGTATAAGTCTTCTTACTTATTAGACCGTAAGCAAAGCGGTGAAGAACTCGCCAAAGAACGATTTGACAATTATAAAAACCAGCCTTTGAATTACATCTTTGCGGAAGGTTGGAAAGGTGATTTTGTTACAGCCGAAATAAACCCTTTCCGATCCGAAAAAGGCAAAGCTAAAGCCGCAATCATTCGAGAAAAGGGAGTAAACGGTGACCGTGAAATGGCCTATTCACTTTGGTTGGCAGGATTTGAGGTAAAGGACGTCCACATGACAGACTTGATCGCTGGTCGGGAAAACCTTGAGGATGTGCAAATGATCGTCTTTGTAGGTGGATTCTCCAATTCCGACGTGCTTGGCTCCGCAAAAGGCTGGGCCGGAGCATTCCTATACAACCCGAAAGCCAAGCAAGCATTGGACAACTTCTATGCTCGAGAAGACACCTTGAGTCTGGGAGTATGCAACGGTTGCCAGTTGATGATCGAATTAGATTTGATCAACCCAAATCATCCTCAAAAGCCAAAAATGCTTCACAATGAAAGTCAAAAGTTTGAGTCTGCCTTTGTGAATGTGACTATCCCTGAAAATAATTCGGTGATGTTGAGTTCCCTCTCAGGTCAAAGACTCGGTGTCTGGTTAGCCCATGGTGAGGGTAAATTTCAATTGCCTATGCTAGCTAGCCAGTACAATTTCACAATGGCATATAGCTATGACGCCTATCCTGGCAATCCTAACGGTTCAGATCACGCTACCGCAGGCATTGCTTCTGCTGATGGCCGTCACTTGGCGATTATGCCGCATATTGAGCGAAGTCTGAAGCCTTGGAATTGGGCACACTATCCAGCAGACAGAAAAGATGACTTTACGCCATGGATGGAGGCTTTTGTGAACGCTAAAATCTGGGTTGAGGAGAAATCAATCTAAACTTCAGTTATTGTCTGATGTAGGCAAATTCTAAGTTCAGCATCCGACATAGGTTATTTAAAAAATAGGAATCGATATTTACCTGGTGACATTTTACCTCTATCGACAGGTCAAATCCTGATATC
>CAWUWQ010000200.1:0-4451 GCA_963926065.1 uncultured Algoriphagus sp. | reverse complement strand
TTTGGACAGACTATCTCTGACTTTTGGCTTTGGCAATTTCTTGGAAGACTTCACCCGATGATTGTTCATTTTCCGATTGCCTTGCTGATTTTTGCGGCAGTACTTGAATTAGTTACTATTCGGAAATACAACTCCAGATTCCGTCCTGGAATCCAGCTTCTTGTCTTGATCGGAGCAATCAGCGCTGTAATTGCGGCGATGTTTGGGTGGTTGCTGGCAAATTCGGATGGTATCCAAGGTGAGCTCTTGGACTTGCATCAGAAGTTAGGGATAGCGACGGCAATTCTGAGTTTACTTGTTCTCTTCTTTCTGCAAAAAGTTGGTAAAAAACCTCTTCCCAATCAGATCAAACTTTTTCGCACTTCGCTATTCATCGCCTGTTTGGGAGTTTCGGTTTCTGGACACTTCGGAGCCTCGTTGACACACGGAGAGGAATTCCTTACCGAGATGCTCCCCTGGAATGAAGAATTCGACGGACCCGAATCACTGACAATCAACCTTGCAGAATTCACTTCTGATCTTTCAGAAAATCAGGAGATGCTTTTAGTGACTAATGTCCGGTCTGTGCTGGCTCACAATTGCTATAAATGTCATTCAGGCTCAAAGATCAAAGGAGAACTCAGGCTCGATGAGAAAGAATATATCTTTAAAGGCGGAGAAAATGGCCCAGTTATTTCACCTGGAAACCCTTCCCAAAGCGAATTGATTCGGCGTGTTTCTCTTTCCAAGAACCATAAAGATGTTATGCCATCCAAAGGCAAATCACTCTCAAAAGAAGAAATTTCACTGCTCACACTCTGGATTGAAAAAGGTGCGCTCTGGCCCGATGGTGTGCCCCAACAATCACTTTACCGAGTAGCTGATTTAGCTCCAAGAAAACCAAGTCTCCCAGCTGCCAAGGTCGGATTGGAAAACCCCATTGATCGTTGGGTGGATCAGTATTTTAAAGCAAATGAAATCGACTGGAATGTAAGGGTCGATGATCGGACTTTCCTTAGAAGGATTTATCTGGATGTCATTGGGCTTTTGCCCAGTCCCGAAGATCTGGAACGTTTCCAAGATGATCCCAATCCACTAAAAAGGCAAGCCATTGCTCAGCAGCTATTAGATCAAAAAGAGGATTATACGCAGCACTGGATGACTTTTTGGAATGATATCTTGAGAAATGATTATACCGGAACAGGATATATCACCAAGGGTCGTTTTGCGATTACGGATTGGCTCTATACCTCCATCAGAGACAATAAGGCATATGACACATTTGTAAAAGAACTCCTCAACCCAACTGAAAAATCAAAAGGCTTTATTGAAGGAATCCGCTGGAGGGGAACTGTCAATGCCAGCCAGCGAATCGAAATGCAAGCGGCTCAAAATGTGGGTCAGGTGATTTTAGGACTTAACCTCAAATGTGCTTCCTGCCACGACAGTTTTATAAGTGACTGGAAATTAGAAGAGGCCTATGCTTTTGCTAATGTTTTTGCCGACTCCACTTTGGAAATCAGTCGATGCGAAATACCAACAGGGAAGTTTGCTAGAACTAAGATTCTTTGGGAAGAGCTTGGCAACATTGATAGTGCCGCTTCCAAAGCAGAAAAGCTTCGTCAATTAGCCGATAAACTGGTACAGCCTTCCAATGGAAGAATGTACCGAACGATCGTGAATCGAGTTTGGAAACAAATGATGGGGCGGGGAATCGTGGAACCTGTAGATGAAATGGATAACCTTCCTTGGAGTCAGGATTTATTGGATTGGCTAGCAGTGGATTTTGTGGAAAATGGGTACGATATCAAGCGATTGATCTATCAGATTACTTCATCCAAAATCTACCAAAGTGAATCTGTCTCAATTGCTTCTCCTGATTTGCTTTTGGCAAGCGACTTCAAATTTCAAGGGTTGATACGAAGGCGAATGACTGCAGAGCAATTTTCCGATGCAGTGAGCAATTTGGCATCCCCACTATTTGATTCTGCAGAGGTTAGATTTAGACCCTATGAATTGATTCCTGAGTTAGGGAATCAATCCGGATTTGCCCGCGCTTCTCTTGTCGCTAACAATCCCTTTCTGACCTCTCTTGGAAGGCCAAATCGTGAAATAGTTTCCACCAGCAGGGACTCTCAAGCGAGTTTGCTTCAAGCTTTGGAACTGACAAATGGCGCAAAGCTGAATAGTGCTTTAGAAAAAGGTGGCGCTCGCTGGGTGTTGAATTATTCAGATCCCAACAAGTTGACTTTAAAGTTATTCGCTCAAGCTCTATTAAGAGCGCCCACCGCAGAAGAATTAAGGGTAGCCAATCGTCTTTATGCTGGAAAAACTGAAGCCACGAAAACCCAAGACTTGTTATGGTCTATATTTCTATTACCTGAGTTCCAAATGATCTATTAAGCCATGAATCAATCCAACAGTCGTAGAGATTTTCTAAAAAAAACCAGTGCTGCCACCTTATCTACTTTGGGTATGGGCAGTCCGTTAGCAGGATTACTTTCCTCTTGCGAAAGCAGAATCCCAAGTACTGCTGACTCGGTGATTTTACTTTTCATGGCTGGAGGCATGGCACATACGGAGACTTTTGATCCCAAAAAATATACACCTTTCCGAAAAGGGATGGAAGCAAAGGAAGTTTTGAGTACGTTCCCCACTATCCCGACTAAACTGGATGATATCTTTTTTTCAGAAGGTTTGGAAAATATTGCCTCTGTGATGGATAAAGGCACCTTGATTCGATCGTATCAAGCGGCTGATTTAGGACATATTTTGCATACTCGGCATCAATACCATTTTCATACCTGCTACGAACCGCCACAGTCAGTTGTAGTGCCACATCTGGGTAGCTGGATTGCAAAAGAAAAAGGAGCTCTAAATTCGGTAATCCCTCCCTTTATCAATATCGGTCAGCGATTCTCGGTAGGTGAAGGAGAAGAATTGAAAGCCTTTCACAGTGCTGGATTTTTGGGGTCGGAATTTGGTCCCTTTCTAATTCCTGATCCCACAGCTGGATTGGATGCTGTAAGACCTCCTGTAGGAATGGATACCAAGCGATTTGAAAGCCGAAACAAACTATACGAAGAATTAATGGCCGCTGGTCCTATGAGTGATTTTGGTTCGGATTATCAAAGAGAATCACTCAAGCGTTCAATGGAGCAGGCATATATTCTGCTCAACTCTCCCGAGGCAAAAGCTTTTGACCTAAGTCTCGAACCAAAAGAAAGCTACGATAAGTATAACAACGGGAAGTTTGGATTGGGATGCCTATTAGCCAAAAGATTGGTCGATCAAGGCTCTAGATACATCACTGTAACTACGGAATATGAACCATTTTTTGGTTGGGATACGCATGATAATGGCCATACCCGGCTTAAGGACATGAAAAAAATGATTGATGGGCCGGTAGCTCAATTGATCAAGGATTTAGATCAAAGCGGTAAACTAGATCGGACGATGGTAATTTTGGCAAGTGAATTTAGCCGGGATATGATGACAGAAGGACGCCCAGGCCTAAAAGTTAAAGATCAAGTAGAAGTTCCTGATATTATAGAGGATATGAAAAACTACGGGATGCACCGTCATTTTACTGATGGGTGCTCAATCCTTATGTTTGGCGGTGGAATCAAGCGAGGGCATGTGTTTGGGAAAACCGCTGACGAGCGTCCTTGTAAGACCATCGAAAACCCAATCAAAATTGATAGTATTCACCAGACCATTTATCATGCACTGGGAATTCCTCCAGAATTAAATTATGAAATTGAGCAGCGCCCATTTTATACCACTCCTGATGGACATGGCAAGGCGGAGTTGGGGCTATTAGCTAAAAGTTGATTTATTATTAAATCAGATCGAGGAGATTTCTTAACTCGAATTTTCAAAAACCAAAAGGAGTTGGATTGATTTATATTTCTTTTTGAAAAAAAGCTTTTTCGTTACCGGATTCGAGAGGGGAGTTTGAGAATCTGAAACAACTTAATCACTGGATTTCTCCATTTGATTACAAGGATAGCTTATTTCTATCATAAATTTTTTTAATTCTAATGTTATTTACTAATTTTTTTCTATTCTATCCTGTCCTGTCCTATTATATATATATATAAGGAAAGTTAATTTCATTTATAAAAATACATTTTTTCCCACTTAAAATGTCTCATCCATCCTGCACTATCCTGCTGTAATCATCTGATTTTTAATTGTTTTTGCAGGATTGTGCAGGATAGGACTCGAATAGTTTTTGGGCTAATTGGATCACGTTTTATATATCATTTAAACCCGGAATTATGAGAAACAACTATCTACCTAAAATAACTATCCGCTACATCGGGTTGTTATTTCTTATGCTTAGCATAAGCATTACGAGTTTTGGGCAGACCCAACCTGTAACAGGTACAGTGATGTCTGAGCAAGAGCCAGTGCCCGGAGCATTGGTTCAGATAAAAGGAACCCAAAGGGGTACAATAACCGATATT
>CAWUWQ010000199.1:0-3841 GCA_963926065.1 uncultured Algoriphagus sp. | reverse complement strand
TTTTGTCCTTTGATCTGATCGAAAAGTGTTTCCGCTCCGTTGCCCTTGTATTGTTTATTTGGTGTGCTTAGAAGTTGATATTCGCGAGGAGTCAAACCGGATTTCAGGAATTGAAAATTAGCCTCTGGCGACGCAATCCAGTCTTTCGCAAATACTTTGGCTCTAAGTGTCCCAGTTTTTCTGAGCCAAATTGGCTTAGAATAGTTTGGGCTAGTTAAACTATCAGGTTCTGATCCATCCAGTGTATATCTAATGTCCACAGTTTTGATGGGGTGAGATATCACCACTTCCATGCTGTCGTGAAACATCATTTTATCAAATGTTATTTTAGGCGAATTCAGAGAGAAAATTGCCTCACTCCCGTCAAAGCCAAAATCAATGCTAGTGTTAGGTAGTTTTGATTGCAAAGTCTTTTTCTGCGTATCTGACAGGCTAGGAGTCCAGAGGTAAAGGCTGATCAAAGGTTTCATTTCCGAAATGGCTTGAACCCCAATTTCATCAATTGGATTTCCTGAAATAGCCAAATATTTCAGGTTTTCCAGTGAGGCAAATAGCTGGATTTGTTTGGAGTCCAAATCAGTGAAGTTTGCCTGGATCTCTTCTAAATGGGTCATTTCTTTCAGTACCGAAAGATCGACTCCCGCAAGCGGCATTTTATTTAGGTTTAATTTGACTATTTGATCTTTTACTTTTCCCAGTTCTCCCAGAGAATTTGGGTCAAAGGCAGCGATACTAAAATAAGATACCTCCAAGGCTGGAGACTCTGGATAAAAGGCCTCCACCTTTCTGAAAAAATTATTTAGCGATTTAATGTCTGAGGCATCAGCTGCTTCAAAACTGTAGATTTTTTTAGCTTCAAACTTATTTGAAGCTAAAATAAAGAGCTTGCTGTCAGGAGCGATTTCCATCACTTTTTGATCAAATGAGGCCCCATTTGCGACCCATTCTCTCAAAATGATTAACTCATCTTCGGTTAATTGTGCCTTATTTTTTGGAGGCATATGCTTTTTCTCCTCCATCGGTAAACCGATTCGCTGAATCATGTGCGAATTTTCGAAATCTCCGGCCAGGACAAATGGGCCGGATTTCCCACCTTTTTGTAAGCCCTCGATATAATCCATCCGAAGTTCCCCTTTGATCTTCCCTTCTTTGTGACAGCTCATGCATTTGCTTTCTAAGATCGGACGGACCAAATCATTGAATACCTCTGCCTCTGCCAAAGGCGTGATTTCGCTTTCTTTTTCCTGGATGGGAGCTAGAAGAAAATCTTCACCATGGGTGATATTTGCACCCCAATGCCCAGTCATAGTAATTCCTAGGGCTAAGGCCAAACTGGCTGGTTTCAAGAATGATTTGGACAGATGTCTAAAAAAATATATAACAATACAAAGGTAGAAGATCGCTATTCCAGACCATTGATGCCAAAGAATCGCATCTCCATCATAATCTTCATTTACTAAGATCATCCCGGCGATCACGGTTAATCCTGCGAAATTACATCCCGCTAATAGTGTTAATTCAAAGATTGACCTTGCGTCTGGCTTTTGGTCTAATCCTGGAATCCATACAAATAGAAGCCCCAAAAGAAGCAATACTATAGGAAAGTGAAGTAGAAGTGGATGACTTCTGCCAATAACTTGAATCCAGTCAGGGAGTAAAATCCGATTGGAGCCAATCGCTAATATTAGGACTAAGCCCATCCAGACAAAAAGCGTATTCTCTAGGAGAATTTTAATCGAGGAAGTTTTCAGCATAAGATCTTAAGCGATGATATCTTTTACCACTTTACCTGAGACGTCAGTTAATCGATACCGTCTTCCAAGATGCTTATATGTCATTCGCTCATGGTCAATTCCCATCAGGTTCATCACGGTAGCTTGAAAATCATGGACATGGACTGGATTCTCCGCAATATTGTATCCGAATTCGTCTGTTTCCCCATAGACCATTCCTGACTTGACGCCACCGCCCGCCATCCAAATTGAGAAAGCACGGGGATGATGATCACGTCCGTAATTATCGGCCAAAATTTTTCCTTGACAGTAATTTGTTCTTCCAAATTCACCACCCCAAATCACCAATGTTTCATCTAGTAATCCACGCTGCTTTAAATCAGTAATCAACGCCGCAGAGGCTTGATCCACATCTTCAGCTTGGAGTGCCATTTCATTTGGTAGATTCCCATGCTGATCCCATCCTTGATGGTAAAGCTGGACAAATCTGACTCCGCTTTCGGAAAGCTTTCTTGCTAAAAGGCAATTGGCGGCATAGGTTCCGGGCACAAGGCAGTCAGGTCCGTAAAGTTTAATAATGCTATCAGGTTCTTTGGAAACATCGGTCATTTCAGGCACTGCGGTCTGCATTCTGAAAGCCATTTCGTATTGCTGTATTTTTGCGGTGATCTCTGGATCATTGAACTCTTTGTAGCTCAAATCATTCATCGAGGCAATTTGATCAAGCATTTTTCGACGCTCATCACGACTCATTTTTTCAGGATCTTTCAAGTAAAGAACAGGATCTTCCGAATTGGAAAACTGAACACCTTGATGTGTGGCATCTAAGAATCCATTACTCCAAAGCTTAGAATAAACTCCTTGTCCATTTCCTCTGCCACGGCTCAGCAATACGCAAAAGGCAGGAAGATTACTATTTTCACTGCCTAATCCATAGCTCAGCCAGCTTCCCATACTGGGTCGGTTTCCTACTTGGGCTCCTGTTTGAAAAAATGTCAAGGCGGGATCATGATTAATCGCCTCCGTATGCATGGATTTGACGATACAGATATCATCTACTATCTTGGCTGTGTGAGGAAATATTTCTGAAATCCAAGCTCTAGACTCTCCGTATTGGTTAAACTTAAAGTAGGAGCCAACTAGTGGGAAAGACGTTTGACCAGCGGTCATTCCTGTCAATCGCTGATCTCCACGAATAGAATCCGGCAGTTCTTGTCCAATATTTTCATTGAGTAGTGGCTTGTAATCAAAGGATTCCAATTGACTAGGTGCACCATTTTGGAATAGATAAATTACCCGTTTAGCTTTTGGTGCAAAATGGGGTAGGGCATCCATAATTGCATCTTCCGCTCCAACTTTACCAGAAAATAAGTCGGGAATCAATAAAGAACCTAATGCAGCACTACCCACTCCTAAACTTAATCGGGAGAGAAACTTCCTTCTGTTGAAATTCAACCCCTGTTCAAATTCTTCCTTCTCCATCTTATATTTTTGTAATGGTTTCTTCCAAATTATAAATGCTAACTATCACCTGCATCAAAGCCGCTGTTTCAGGGCGAATCGATTTTGGATCCAGCGGAAATTCACCCACAGCCAAAGTCGGTTCAATCTGACTCTCGTCAGACTGAAAGCGCTTCAATTGATCTTCGTAGTAGTTTTTTAATAAGCTCTTTTCCTTTGAACTGATCGGTCGGCAAACGATTTTAGTGAAAGCTTGATCAATGGATTTTTCAGCATCCATTTTTTCCAATAGACTACTCGCTAATACGCGCGAAGCTTCTAAGATCATGGGATCATTTAGCATGACTAACGCTTGTAGAGGCGTGTTTGTCCGACCTCTGGTAATCTCACAGCGATCTCTATTGCTACTGTCGAAGATGATTGCTTTTGGAGGTGGAACCGTTAGTTTGATGAAATTATAAATCCCCCGACGATAGAGATCATCCCCTTTGTCTTGAACATAGGTGGCCAAAACTCCTCTTCCCGAAGTGGCCGATTCCCAAATTCCCTCAGGCTGATAAGGTTTTACACTTGGTCCGCCAATCTTCTGATGAAGAAGTCCGCTACTTGTAAGCACCAAATCCTGAATATTTTCAGCAGGCAAGCGA
>CAWUWQ010000198.1:0-14915 GCA_963926065.1 uncultured Algoriphagus sp. | reverse complement strand
CAACACGAAAAATAAGCCTAATTCTGGGAGTATAAGCCATCTCCTTTTTTCACTCACGGCCTTCTACATACTTAACCTTAGGGAAGAGGAAAAATACTGCGGTCTTAACTGTATCTTTATTTCTACAAACAATAATCTCTTGACTTTGAGCTAGCGCGATGAATAGTGCGCCTTTCATCATTCGCAGACTTTTGAGTGAAGCAAATAAATATTTCCTCTGATTTCAACACAAAAATGGCTAAGACTCGATTTACGTTAATGCTTAGGGTCTGCTGGGCATGGCATTCAGCTGAATTGGCACCAATAGTGATGACGCTGGATTAGTTATTTAGGAATATTTATCACTTTAAGAATTTGCTCAGGCAATGTTTTTAAATCCATTGCCTTTTCTATACAACTTGTAGCGCCGAGATTAATTAATACATTTTCACTTTTTTGTGAAAAGTGAGTAGAATACATGATTACAGGAATATGCTTGAACTTCTCATGGCTTTTCAATTGCTTTAAACACTCGTATCCATCTATTCTGGGCATGTTTATATCAAGGAAAATAAAATGTGGCAGCTCTTCATTCATGTTCAATACTTCAAATGCATCCGCACACCCTTTTCCTTCTATGCATTCTAATGAACTAAATATCATTCCAAGAGCTTCTTTGAAAAAGAATCTGTCATCTGAATCATCATCAATGATCATAATTTTTTTTCTTTCCATAATTCGTGCCTCAATTAGTTAATGTTGGTTTTTTAAGTGGAAGAATGATGTGAAACACAGCCCCCTCGTTTTCTTTCGAGTCAGCAAAAATTTTCCCTTGATGGTTTTCAATAATTTGTTTACATAAAGCTAAGCCAATACCTGTGCCACTATAGCTCTCTTTATTGTGCAGACGTTGGAAGATGGTGAATATTTGGTCTGCATATTTTTGTTCAAAGCCGATGCCATTATCCTTGAAAATTATTTCCACATATGGAATACACATTTTAAAATTAGTATATTTTTCAATTTCTTTTTTAGAAAATTTTCGAGAGGTGATGGTAATCACAGGCGGGACTCCTTCTTTAGAGAATTTAAGTGAATTACTGATCAGGTTGTGAAAAAGCTGGCTCATTTGAAAAGGAATCGCCTCAAGCGTAGGGAGTTTAGCAAATACTATTTCAGCTTTCTTTTCTTCTATGAGTAATTCAAGATCAATCAAATTATTATTGAGGATGTCGTTGAGGTCGGTTTTTGAAAATGACTTTTCATGTTGAAGCAGCCGCGAATAATTGAGCAAATCTTTAATTAGGATTGTCATGCGGCTGGAAGATGCCTCAATTTTATGGAGATAGAATTTTACTTCTTTGCTTAATTCGTCTTTGTGATTATCCTGCAAGCGCATCGAAAAAGTTAAAATTTTTCGCAATGGCTCTTGTAAATCATGACTGGCTACATGTGCAAACTGATCTAAATGGAGATTGGTCTGCTTGAGTTCTTCGATAGACACTTTCAATTCAGCGGTTCTTTCGAGTACTTTCTTTTCTAATTCAATGGTAAATGTTTTTGTTTTAAGTTCTGCTACTTTTCTTTCGGTAACATCTTCTATTGCAAGAAGTATTAATTGCTCCGCAGTTTTTTCATTCACAATTTGTCGCGCATTCATCAGCATGGTGCGTTCTCCGAGGGCAGGGAATTTGAGCACTATTTCAAAGTCAGTGAGGACTTCTTTTTTAGGAAGAACTTTTTCTAATAGTGAGCGCATGTGATGATCATCCCACTGATGATTTTGAATCTCAAAAAACAATTTCCCTTCGGTTTCCCATTCTTCAATATTAAACTTATTGTAGAAGGATGCGTTGGCAGTTTTGATGCGGAGTTTTCCATCTAGTATGACAAGTGGTTCTCGGATGGTCGTAACAATGCTTTTAGCATAGTATAGGGTTGCATTTAGTTGTTCCTGCTTTTCAATTAACTCCTGGTTTACGATGATAAGTTCTTCGTTGGTTGATTGCAGTTCTTCTCTGGATGTTTCTAACTCTTCGTTCAAGCTTTGCATCTCTTCGTTGCTGCTTTCCAATTGTTCATTGGCACTTTGCAGTTGTTCATAGGAGCTTTCCATGTCCCCTGTAATAGACTGCATATCTTCACGTGTTTGCGATAGTTCTTGCTCTAATTCATCATTTAGCATGTTTACGTAATCGACTTTTTCCGAAGATGAGTTTTTTTCTGGCTGCCCTTCAGGAACTATTGTTTTTTCAAACTGGACTAAGAAGTAAGGTTCCGTTGTTTTGGTAAGCGGAGTGACTACTATATTAATTAAAGATTCCTCTCCGTATGATTTGAGTAGAATATTTTCTTTGATAGTAGATTCGTTGTTTGATTTTGCTTTGTGAATTGCATTTCGCAATTCGAACGCTAAACCTTCCCTAGCCATTTTTATAATGTTGTGTGTTGGCTTTCCTTGTGGTTGATGTAGAAAAGGTGTGATGTCACCGTGAATGTGAGTAATGTCCATTTGCTCATTCACGACCACACTTGGAGGAGACTTTAATAGCATTACTTGTTCTGCACTTATTCGAAAATCAGCGAGAGAAGTTTCTTGTCGGACTAAGGTCTTCTCCTTTGTGGCGAATGATTCTTCTTTGCGCGCTGTGGCAACCTGCATGAACCTACTTGAGGCGGGCTTTCGTGAATAAATTTTATCATTCTTTACGAAATGTGAAAACAAATTGGAGCAGGCACCAATAGTTTCAGATTTCCCGAGCAGAAGGAATCCTTTTTCATTAAGTGCGTAATGAAAAGTGGTTAAGGCTTTATTTTGCAAAAAAGCACCCATGTAAATAAGCACATTGCGGCAACTGATTAAATCCATTTTTGAAAATGGGGGGTCTTTCAAGAAGTTATGAGGAGCGAATACGCACAAATCACAAACAGTTTTCCTCAGCTCATAGCTGTTGTTAGTTTTTAAAAAATATTTTTTGAGCAGCTTTTCAGGAATATTCTCGACATTTGCTTTGGTGTATATTGCTGCGCGAGCTTTCCTGATTGCTTTTTCGGATATATCACTTGCGAAGATTTGAATTTTTGTGTCCGCTGATTTTTCCCCTAAAAATTCGAGGAGGAAAATGGCAATGGAATAAGCCTCTTCGCCAGTGGAGCAGCCAGCTACCCAAACTCGAGTTGCTTCACCAGCCACTTTATTTTTAAAGATAGCGGGAATAACGATATCACTTAAATTTCGAAATGTTTTCTCGTCGCGAAAAAATGATGTAACAGGAATGAGTACATCCTGAAAGAGCGCATCTTGTTCTGCATGATTGGTGCTCAAAAATTCTAAGTATTCTGAAAGATTATTCTTGTTAATAACCGCAACTCTTCGAGCAATGCGTCTATGAAATGTCGGCTGCTTATATAAAGAAAAATCAACTCCAGTTCGAAGTTGGAGCAATAAAATAATTTGCTTGAAGATTTCTTCTTCACTTTTCTTGACTAGCTCATTGTCTTGAAAAAGATTACCTGTATTGTAAGCTCTGTTGATTTGTAATAGCTGCCCAGGAATTTTTTCGGGAGCTAAAACAAAATCTACTACTCCCGCATCTATTGCATTTTGAGGCATATTCTTGTATTCTGAACTTTCAGAATCCTGAGCGAATGTGATACCTCCATGTTCCTTGATGGCTTTTAATCCGAGGGTGCCGTCACTGCCTGTTCCAGAAAGCACGATTCCCACTGCAAATCCTTTGAGAGCATTGGCTATCGAGGTAAGAAAAATATCAATCGTATAATGGAAGGTTCTATTCTCCCGTGAAGAAAGTTGGAGTACCCCATTGACTGATGTCAAAATTTTGTTAGATGGGATGATGTAGATAGTGTCAGGAGCAAGATGAATATCATTGGTAATCTCTTTGACAGGAATTTTTGTTACACGTCGTAAAATATCTGCCAAAAAACTGGGATGTGACGGGTCAAGATGCTGTACCAACACATAGGCCATTCCAGAATTTTCGGGTATCGCCTTGAGCAATCGCTTGAATGCATCAAGTCCTCCTGCTGATGCTCCGATTCCTACTACAGGAAAGTTTTGAATTTTAGCAAGTGGTTCGATGGTATCTTTTTTTTGGGCAGCCATATATACGGAAAATAGTAATTTGTAAGTTATGTTCTACTTGGCCTTTTCCACTGATTAAATTATTGTTTATGGAAGTTGCTTTCTATTGGCTTAGCGATAAAATATGACTTGCCAAGTTCAAGGGTATAAGTCACTATAATTTCAGACACTTGGATATACCGTAAGTAAGGATGGTATTATTTTTCAGTTACTCCATTTTATTTAAATTTCTCGAAATAGTCCATTCCGTTAATCATTCGGGCATATTGACTGCAATAAAATTAGGTGTTTGTTTACTTTTTTTAATAGTTTAGACTGCTATACTCTATTTCTGGTTTTTTAATAATTACTCACACATTCTAAATATAATTAAATGATTCTCAATATAGTCCATCAATTCTTAATATAATTAAATTATCATGAGAAATGCTTTTCCCTCTATAATTATTGAGATTTTTTTTCCTGTTTAAATTTCAAAGACACCTGATGAGAAGCAGACGAGACCATTTGGCAATTCATTGACTACTGGAAATAGAGCAGATAATCCAGACGGATTTTTAGTTTTTAATTTAAGCTTATCAAAGCCAGCGTTTAATTCCCTACGCTTTTATCTAACTCGTATTGAGGTGTACGGAGAGCAATCGAAAAGGCTATTTTCTATTGCCGAATCACTTCCCCATCCTCCATCTCAATAATCCGGTCTGTGCCTTCAGCAAATCCAGTGTCGTGGGTGACGATAAGAATCGTTTGGTGAAATTCCGCAGTTAATTCTTTAAAAATATTGAATACGATATCCGCATTTTTCTTGTCCAGATTTCCGGTTGGTTCATCGCCCATAATTAAAACAGGATCATTGATTAGCGCTCTGGCAATGGCTACGCGCTGCTTTTGACCACCAGAAAGCTGGTTCGCTTTTTTTAGGGCATGTTCCTGCATGTCGAAGATTTTCAGCTTTTCCATCGCCCGATGCTCCAGTTCTTCTCTGGAAAACCTTCCAAGCTTGAGCCCGGGAATCAATACATTTTCCAGAACTGAAAACTCATTGAGTAAATAGTGGAACTGAAAGACGAATCCGATTTTTTCATTGCGAAGCTTCGAAAGGTAATTTGACGATTTGCCAGTGATGACTTCCTCATCGATGAGTAGCTCGCCTTTGTAATCGGTATCCATAGTAGAAAGAATGTACAAAAGTGTGGATTTGCCACAGCCACTTCTTCCAACGACCGATACGAATTCTCCTCGGTTGATGGTAAAGCTCACTTTCTTCAATACCTGAGTTTCGATGGGATTGTAGAAAAACTTATCGATGTTTTTGACCTCCAAAACCGGCTGATTTGTTTTCGTCATTTTCCTCTGATTATATCCACTGGATCGACACTGCTTGCTTTCCTTGCGGGGAAGAACCCAGCCAGATAGGTAGTCACTAAGCTAAAAATGCCTCCAATAAGGTAGTATTTGAAATTGAAATCAACCGGATAAGTCTTGATAGTTGGCAAGGCTTCCGTTTCAAATGGGATTCGTTCGATTCCTAAACAGGCTAGGTAGCCCATAAAGAGACCGACTGCTCCGCCAATTAGGCCGATTGAAAGCGCTATGGTGATGAAAATCCGTTTGACATCAGAACTGTTAAATCCAATGGCTTTTAAGATTGCAATCGTATCGAGCTTTTCATAGATCATCATGTTTAGAATATTATAGATTCCAAAGCCAGAGACTACGAGCAAAGTGATTCCTACGGCATAGCTGATTAGTGTTCGGATGCTGGAGCCAGTTTCAAATTGAGCATTGACCGTCTGGATATCATCAGCTTCAATCTCAAAAATATCTCGATATTCGCTGGCGAAGGCAGGTGCTTCATTAAAGTCGTAGAGTTTTACCTGAATATCTGTTAGATAGGAGGAAGGTTCTCCCATCATTTTCTGCACGGTATTGATCGATGCGAAACTATTGGTATTATCAAAATCCGCCAAGCCGGATTGGTAGTAGCCGACTACCTTGAGTTGGGCTTTATTGCCTTGGGCAGTTGTCACCTGGATTACATCACCAATAGCTGCCAGCATTCGATCTGCGGCTCCTTTACCCAAAATAATACTATTGGTTTGGAGCAGATCTTCCGGATTTCCTGCAATGACGTAATCTTGAAAAGCGAATAATTCAGTTTCCTTTTCAGGATCTATTCCATTAACCACTCCGGTCAAATCGATGCTACCTACATTATAAAAAACCTGTGAAGCGATTTTTGAACTCACTCCTCTGACTCTCGGGTCTTCATACAGTGTCTGGAGAATCGGTTCTGAATTATAAATCGCTAACCTAGAATTGCTGGGCTTGATGGATCGAATCACATTGATTCCTGAACTGAATTCTGGGGAAAGATCGATGGGTTGATTCGGATTGGGTTTGATCTGATTATAAAACCTGACATGAGGAGTTCGATTGATCACCAATCCATCTAGAAGTGTATTCAGTCCATTCATGAATCCCAAGAGGGATATAAACATGGTGATACTAAATGTGACTCCAATAGCGGCAACGATGGTTTGTTTGCCGCGGGCAAACATCAAGGCTCTGGCGAGTTCTAAAATCAGCGACCACTTCATAGGCCTGGTTTTCGGATCCTAGTTGAAGAGCTAATTCCTTCGAGAATTTCCGCAGATTGATAATTTCGAATTCCTACTTTGACCGGAATACTATCCCCTGTTTCATTTAGGACAAATTCATCATCGATCAGGTAGCTTCTAGGAATGATTAGCGCATTTTCTTTGACTTCCAAAATAATATTAGCCTCTAGAGTCAAGTTGGGATATAGTCTGGGTGGAGCCTTGGTGAACTTGGCCTCAATGGTAAAACTTTTGGTGTTCGAATCCATGATAGGATAGATTTTAACCACTTGCGCCTCAAAAATCTCCCCTTTATAACTATCCATGGATACGAGAATGGGCTGGCCCAATTTCACCTTGGAGATATCATATTCATCGACCTTCAATTCTAAGAGGAATTCGCTGGTACTTCCTAAAACTGCCAAAGCAATTTGTGGTGTGACCATTTCCCCTTTTTCCTTGAGTAAGGCATAAAGCGTCCCTTTGATTTTGCTCTTCAGGATGTAGTCACTTTCTAGGACTCGGCTAATTGCAAGATTTTTAGAAGC
This sequence comes from uncultured Algoriphagus sp., assembly GCA_963926065.1. GTDB lineage: Bacteria > Bacteroidota > Bacteroidia > Cytophagales > Cyclobacteriaceae > Algoriphagus. Next base: position 7,683 of record CAWUWQ010000198.1, on the reverse strand, counting down.
ATTTTTTTCGTTGAATTCGATCTCTTTTTTAAGGTCTTCATAGCGTAATTGCGCCGCTCCAAAAGCAGTATTTGAATTTTCATAAGCTAATGAGCGCTGCTCTAATTCCACCTCTGTTCCTATATTTTGCCGCCAAAGCTGTTTTTGCCGCTCGTATAGCAAAGAGTCATTTCGCATTTGACTTTTTGATAGATCTATGGTGAGTTGCAGCTCTCTGAGTTTAGTTAGGTTGGTTTTTAGATCTGCATAATTCCGTGCGATTTCTGCACTTTCCCGGCTCAGTTTTTCTCGTTCGGAGTAAACTGCCAAGATTGGAGTCCCGATATCCACGCTGTCTCCCTCAGTGACAAATACTTCTTGAATAGGGCCAGAAGCATTGGTAAAGGCATCATACTGATTCACTGCTAGGATTTGTCCAGAAGCATAAACAGATTCTGAGATTTTTCCGGTTTCAGGGGAAATCAAATTTTCATCGTCACTGCTACAAGAGAAAAGCAGGAAAAAAGGAAGAAGGGCGCCAAAGAAGATCGAAGGGGTAAATCGAGAATCTAGGTAGTCTTTCATGGTTAAGTTTTCTCCAAATTAATCATTTCATTTAAAAACATTTGATGACAATTGTCATATTGCAGGGAAATAGCCCTTCAGATGTTTAGAATTTATTATAGCTAAACAAAACAATTTGCCTTCCTTTCTTTTTGTATTTGAAAATACCAATTCATGAAATTTAAGTTACTCCCTATCATTTTCTTGATAGTTTTTAGCAGTTGCGCTTTCCAATCCATTCATCGATCCAAGAATATCACGTATCTCGAACAAGATTCTGTAGAAAATTTACCTGAAAAACAGTTGAATGTATTCTACCAGAAAAAAGGAAAAGATCTTCCAGTGATGATCTTTATACATGGAGGTAGTTGGGATAAAGGGAATAAGGAGATTTATGATTTTTTGGGGAGCAGGATGGCACGAAGAGATGTGGTCACAGTGATTATTGATTATCCATTGGCATCCGCTTATCAAGTACCTTCGATGGAAAAGGCAGCAGTACTGGCGGTGAAATGGGTTTATGAAAACATCGAAAACTATGGTGGTGATAAAAAAAGCATCTTTATTTCAGGTCATTCTGCTGGAGGACATTTAGCAGCATTGGCAGCAATCAAGAAAGAGCCATATGAAAAATTGGGTTTTGCCAATCCATTAAAAGGGGCAATTCTAAATGATCCCGCAGGTTTGGATTGGTATTGGTTTCTTACCAAACAGAAGGATGAGCCTGACGGGAAAGAGAATTACAATGCATTCACAGATGACCCAGCGGTTTGGAAGGAATATTCTCCAATTTACTTTTTAGATGGAAGTGAGATCCCGATTTTGATTATGGAAGGGGAGCGGACTTATCCGGGAATTCGGCTGACCGTGGATAGATTTCGGAAAACAGCTTCTGAAAAAGGGACAGATTTGAGTTATTCGTTCTATGAGAAGAAAAAGCATATTCCGATGATCACCCAGTTTTTCTGGACTTGGAGCAAAGGTTATGATGATGTGTTAGGGTTTATTGAGGCGGAGAAGTAATTCAATTATCATGAAATCACATCTGATCCTAGAGGCTTGTTTTGAAAGAAGCCGATAAAAGTCAATTCAGGTAGATATCACGACTCCAATTTTCAATTTTTAGGAGGGGTCAACATCCACAATAAACCGTACAGACCTGAACTCCGGTCTAGCAGAAAGCTCTTCAAATATGGCAGCAAGTTGGGTCTTAAATACCGCTTGGGAATTGCCTGATTTCTCTAATTTGATCAAGCTTTCAAACTGGTATTGATTTTTGATTCGGGCGACAATTCCTTTTTCAGGCCCCAAGACAATCTTTTTCACTCCTATCTCTGACATGCGATGATGGAGGTGAAGTGCCGCTTTTTCCGCTACTTTCGAGTCAGCATGCCGAGTCGTGATTTTAATAAGCTTGACGTATGGTGGATAATAGAATTTCTTGCGATCGATCATTTCCTGTCGAAAAAAATCCCGGTAATCACCTTTGATTACTTGCTCGTAAAGGTAAGTTTCAGGATTCCGAGTTTGAATGATGACCTGGCCTTGCTTTTCTCTTCGACCTGCTCGCCCAGCAACTTGAGTGATTTGCTGGTAAGCTCGCTCGCCAGCTCGAAAATCCGGAAAATTCAGAATCCGATCCCCATCCCAAATCCCTACTACTGTCACTCTTCCAAAATCCAAGCCTTTGGTAATCATCTGTGTACCTACCAGAATGTCGAGATTTCCGGCACCAAACTCATCCAAAAGTCGTTGATAGCCAAATTTATTTCGAGTCGTATCGAGATCCATTCGTCCCATTCTTGCCTCTGGAAAAAGTAAACTCAAAGATTCTTCGATTCGCTCAGTTCCCATTCCCATGGTCGCCAGTTGGGTAGATCCACAGGCAGGGCAGGAGCTTGGGACTTTCTCCTTATACCCGCAATAGTGGCATCGGAGCTCCTCCGAATATTGATGATAGGTAAGACTGACATCACATTGAACGCATTGTCCAGTCCAGCCGCAATCCTCACATTGAATATAGGGTGAATACCCTCGTCGGTTCTGAAAAATCAATACCTGTTCTTGCTTGTCTAAGGCTTCTTGAATCCGCTCACGCATCATTCGAGTGGAGTCTAGTTTGAGGAGATTTTTTCGCTTGTCAGCACCTAAGTCCGACAAATGAAACATTGGCATGCTCGCGTCACCAAATCGATTGGTTAATTCTACATAGCCATATTTTCCCTGCTGCGCGTTATAATAGGATTCAAATGATGGCGTCGCGGATCCTAAAAGTGTTTTAGCTTGGTGGAAATAAGCGAGCATTATAGCCGCGTCGCGCGCTTGAAATCTCGGAGCCGGATCAAATTGTTTATAACTAGACTCATGCTCCTCATCAATGATAATCAAGCCCAGGCTGTCAAAAGGAAGAAAAATTGAGGAGCGAACACCGACTACAAATGAAAACCGACCCGTTAAAATTCCATTCCAAACTTCCACACGCTCGTTGTCAGAGTACTTCGAATGATAGACTCCCATCTGACTCCCAAAAACCTTCTTCAGTCTGCTTACGATCTGAGTAGTCAGAGCAATTTCCGGTAAAAGCAAAAGAACCTGCGAGCCAGAGCCCAACACTTCTTGAATCAACTGGATGTAGATTTCCGTTTTGCCGGATCCAGTTACGCCATGTAAGAGCAGCGACTGTTTTTCTTCCAATTGTGTTTTAATATCTACAAAGGCAGCTTCCTGAGCCAATGAAAGTTTGGCTGCTTCTTTCTCAGGTTCTTCTTCCGGAATCCGATTGACAATGACTTTGAAGGATTCGAAGATTCCGTTTTTGATCAGGGTTTTCAATGAAGACTCCGAATCACCCTCCTCCAAAATTGTAGTTTTGTCGACTCCTTTCTCATTCAGATGAAGCTTTTGAAAAACCGGGACATCCCGTAGGTATTTCATCAGGATGGATTCCTGCTTTGGTTTGGAAGCCAAAGCCTGGAAGATCTCTTCAATGGCAGGTTTACTTCCAGCAATTTCATTGACCAGGCGGATTCGTGTCTCCACTTTTGGGGCATATTTCTCCTGCACTTTTTCAAAAATCAAAATCGCTTCCTTGACGACCAGACTCTTTAATATCGGGTGAATAGTTTTTATTCCAAGTACCTTCTCGCAGTCTTCATAGCTCAGCTCGGTGCTACTTTCGAGTGCTTCGAGAATCTTTATTTCGCGGTCATCCAGAGGATACTTACTCGTCTCCACATCAAAATTTGGGTTGAGCTGCACCTTACTTTCACTGCTGAGTCTCAATCCTGCTGGTAATGCCGCATGCATCACCTCTCCAATATGGCAGCAATAATAATCTGCCATCCAAACCCAAAACCGGATTTGAATTGGGTTTACACTTGGCTGGATATCCAAAACCTCCAAGATAGGTTTGGCTTCGTAAGCCTGCGGTGCCTTGTTGTGTACTTTTCCGATGATCCCGGTCAGGACTTTTCGCTTCCCGAACTGCACGATGACTCTCGATCCGAGATTGATTTCTGATTTTAGACTTTTGGGAATTCGATAGGTAAACATCCGCGGAATCGGTACCGGCAAGATGATGTCGGCGAAATTATTTCCGCTTTCTTCAGGGAATAAATCTTGATCTCCAAAAAGGCTTTCCAAGTGATTAGGCTAAATAGGGGAGTTGTGAAATAGCATCCTCGATAGTGCTTACCGGTCTTCGGCAGGCATGATCGAAGCAGACATAAATTAAAGCATTTCCTGACGAATCTGGTGTTTTTCCTGAAAGTATTGGGGCAGTTTCTGTCACTTCTTCGGAGAAAGCAATCAGAGTATTTGGGAGATAGTCCTTTTGCAGAGCCAATGCTTTTTCTTTAGCACCTTTCCCCACGATCGCAATTTCAGCAGTTGGGATAAGTGACTCCAGAAATAAATTTGCCCAATTGGAAAGGAATCCAGGGTCTTTCAGAATCAATTCTTTCATCCCCCCCAGCATTTTGGAGGCGATTTCTTGGTACTTATTTTCATAAGTAACTAGTGAAAGACGGTGAAGATTTCGAGCCATCACTGAGTTGGAAGCTGGAATCACATTATCGAAAAGCTCCTTTTTATTGGCGATGAGTTTTTCCGCTTTTGGATTATTGAAAAAGAAGAAGCCATCTGACTTATCATAAAATTCATCGAGGCAAAAATCAGTGAGCTGCTGCGCAAAGTTTAGCCATTTTGAATCTCCTGATGCTTCAAAACCCATCAAACTTGCTCGGATGACCTGAGCATAGTCTTCTAAAAATCCTGACGTATAGGCTTCTCCGTTTTTATAAGAGCGGTGAAGAACCCCATTGATGTAAAGCTTTCTGTGAAGAAATTCAAGGTTGTCCAAAGCGAGCTCAAGCATGCGTTTTTCACCGGTTGCAAGATAGGCCTGAAACAATCCTGCACTTATTAATCCATTCCAACCGCTGAGGATTTTATCATCCTTTCCTGGGAAAATCCGTTGATTTCGGATTTGAAGCAGATTCGCTTTTACTTCGTTTAGCTTCAAAATAAATTCTAATTCCGACATCCCAAATTCCGTGGCGATCTCTACATAAGACTTGGTTTGGAATAGGATATTGACCTCATCTTCCCAGTTTCCATCAGGCTTGAGATTGTAAAGTTTACTAAACCAAGGCATATCATCTGGAAGTATTTCAGCAAGCTCTGCATAGGTCCAAGTGTAAAATTTCCCTTCCACACCCTCTGAATCTGCATCTTGAGCGGAGTGAAAACCACCCTCCTCCTGAAGCATTTCGATCTCGATCCAAGCAACTGTTTCGGTTACTTTTTCCAATAAAAATGGTTCCTGACTGATCTGATATGCTTTTGAAAATAATTCTAATAGTTGGCCATTGTCATACCCCATTTTTTCAAAGTGGGGGGCAAACCATTCTCCGTCGACGGAATAACGTGCAAATCCACCTCTTAATTGATCGTAGATTCCACCCATTCCCATCTTCCGAAGGGTAAAAAAGACTTTTTCCTGTAGGTCCTGATTTCTGGCTAAAAGTGCATAGTCTAAGACAAAAGCCCAGATGGCAGGCATCGGGAATTTGGGGATTCGATTCATTCCTCCCCACTCCGGATCAAATTGAGCGCTGAGCTTTGCAATCACTTCGGCAAGTTCATCGGGATCTAATTCCTGAGCTCCGGCAGCAATTCCATATTTTTCAGTCTCACTTCGAGTAAGTGAGTTGCCAAAGCCTTCGGCACTTTCTGCCAATTGATCTTCGTGCTTCTCAAAAGCATCGGCAATATTTGCAAGCAGACTTTTCCATTGGGTATTGGGGAAATAGGTGCCACCGTAGAAGGGTTTTTGATTGGGCATCAGAAAGACATTCAGTGGCCAGCCACCCTGCAATCCCATAGCTTGCACCGCATCCATATAAATATTATCAAGGTCTGGTCGCTCTTCTCGATCGATTTTGATACAGACAAAGTGTTCATTCATCAAATCCGCCGTCACTTGATCCTCGAAACTCTCATGCTCCATCACATGACACCAATGGCAAGCAGAATAGCCGATCGAGACGATCATTGGCTTATTTTCTACTTCAGCTTTGCGAAGCGCTTCCGGTCCCCAAGGATACCAATCCACCGGATTTTGGGCGTGTTGGAGTAGATAGGGGCTTTGGGAAGATTGGAGACGATTGGACATAGGGATTGAAAGATTATAAGATTGGAAGATTGAAAAATTTCATCAAATGGAATTATTCCTTAGCTCGGGATTCCAAGTTGGTTTTTATTTGAGCTAATTCCCTTGAAAAATCAAATTCGGCGTTCAATCGTTCCAGTTTGAGGCGAAGATTTTCTTGAAATTTGAGATGATCAGGACTGTTCGGGTTGAGTGGTCGGTGTGCAAGTTCGAGGTTGACCTTTCGGATTTCTCCCACTTTCGTCTGTGTTTCTGGTGAAAAATGCGAGGCTTGCCACTTTTGCCAAATGTAATCTTCCGCCTCGGCTGTTGGGTGAATTAGATCTGATTTATAGAATCGATAATCACGTAATTCATCCATCATGATCTCGTAAGCAGGGAAATAGCTAACTGATGAAAATCGCCTTTCCAGATTGGCACAAAGCACCCGTAGTTGGCTTTTGCTCAGTTGGTTTTCGGCAACGCCATCTTTTATGTGTCGGACAGGACTGACTGTAAGAATGATTTTGAGATTGGGATAGACTCGGGAGAAGTTGCCAAAAAGAGTTGAAAGCCTCGACTCCATCTCCTCAATCGTCAGCAGGCGTTTGGAGAATAGACTTGAAGGTTGTTTATGGCAATTGGCTACCGTTCCAGAACCGTCTAATTCATAAACCCAAGCTGTGCCTAGCGTTAAAATCAAATGAGTTCCTTGTTCTAAATAGACTCTGGTTTGGTCCCGTTGGATCGTAAGTTCTTCGATCAACTTATCTTTGGTATTAGCAACAAGTTCTGAATGAGCATGATAATGAAAGAAAAGTCCATCACGCTCACAGATCAGGCTTTCTTCAAATTTAGTAGTAAAGAGTGCTGCTTCCATTAAAATCTCCAAGGATCGTGGATTGAAAATTGTCCCAAAAGGATTAACCAGACAATCAAACTTGGCATCGATCATTTTTTGTCCGATTGTTTGAGCAAAGCAAGAACCCAAGCTCAAGATTTTACTTTGATGAGAAATCGGAAAAGGATGGGAAGGAATAGGGAAATCTATAGACCATTTCATTCCCGAAAATAAGGATTGATTAATGAATTAGAATCCTTAACAAGAACAGAAAGGTCTTAATCTTCTTTTTTTATTTCATCCCAAAGTCGATTGGTAAGCAAATCTCCATAACCATAAATAGGGAGTCGACGATGAAATTCGCGAAAGATATATTTGAATTTCTCGGTTTTTAGCTCTGTTGAAATGGCTTTCAACGCGGCCTTTGGCTTGCCAAGATAATCTCCATGTGGAATGGATTCGTCCCAAGCTTTAATCGCAGGCATCAAAAAAGGGAGGTCAGTTTCCAAGGTCCAAGCAAGGGTCTTGGCTTCTGTCGATTTGTTTTTTTGGAATAATAGCCATAATCGTCTAAGAATACTGCGCTCATTTTTGCTCAATACTCGAGGGTTTCGGTAGGCTTTAAAAAGTTCCTCCTCATTTAAACCTG
>CAWUWQ010000197.1:0-3492 GCA_963926065.1 uncultured Algoriphagus sp. | reverse complement strand
ATTAATTCTGCCAATGATCGGGCTTGGAAGGATACTGGAGTAGACTGGGTAGAAAAGTAATGCGGAGGTAGAATACCAAGAATTAATCCTACTGAAAGAGACTGAGAAATATTTTTCTCGGTCTCTTTGTTTTTCTTTTAATGGTGAAACCTTATCTGCATTAATCCCTTATTTTTAAATGAAATTCAATACATAAATTTATGAAATACCTCAATTTATTGTCTCTGGTGATCTTTATTGGATTGACCTCCTGTGAAAAAAAAGAGGTCGAGAATACCCAATCGGGTTCAGAGGATTATTTTGAATTTTCAAATCACGCTGAAAAGCTGCAAGGAGGTATTCGAATGATTCCGATCAGTACACCAAGTGGAGAGTTTAAAGTTTGGACTAAGCGAGTAGGGAATAACCCCAAAATCAAAGTGCTGCTGCTTCACGGAGGACCAGGAATGACACATGAGATCTATACGAGTTTTGACGGCTACTTGCCTGAGGAAGGGATCGAATACATCTATTATGATCAGCTAGGGTCCTATTATTCAGATCAACCGACCGATAGTACGCTTTGGACGATCGATCGATTTGTGGACGAAGTAGAGCAAGTTAGGGTAGCATTAGGATTGACTCCAGATAACTTTTACCTCTATGGCCAATCTTGGGGAGGAATGCTTGCCATGGAATATGCACTCAAGCATCAAGACAAACTCAAAGGCTTAATCATTTCGAACATGATGGCGAGCTTGCCTGAATATGAGAAATATGCCAAAGAAGTACTTGGGCCTCAAATGCCTCCTGAAGTTTTTAAGGAATTAATGGAAATTGAAGAAAATAATGACTTTGATAATCCTCGCTATGCGGAACTGTTGATGGAGCATCACTATCAATATCACGTTTTAAGGAAACCCTTGGCTGAATGGCCGGAAGCATTTAATAGGACTCTTAAACATTTGAATCCAGATGTTTACGTACGAATGCAAGGGTATAGCGAATTCGGGATTACTCCAGGAGCTACTTTGAAAGGTTGGGATAGAAGTGGAGATATTTCTAAAATCACTGTTCCAACACTCGTTGTGGGAAGCGGTCATGATACCATGGATCCAAAATATATGGAATGGATGTCAACTGAAATCCCGAATGCCCGCTACCTATTCTGCCCGGACGGCAGCCATGTCGTCCAATATGATAATCCAGAAGTTTTCTTCCCGGGTTTGATCCAGTTTTTGAAAGATGTGGCTAGTGGAAGTTTTTAAGAAATTAAACTGAAAGTCCAAAACTTAGAAATCATTCATCAAAAAATGGAGAGTACAATTGTAAACTTATAAATCTACCTAAGAAGCCAAATTGCAATGAAATGTGAAATCGTTCCGAAAAGCACAAACACATGCCATATAGTATGATAATAAAGGCGATTGCTATTAACATAAAAATACACCCCAACTGAATAGCTTAAACCTCCAACAGCGATCCAAGTCAGAATTTCTCCACTTAGGTTTTCCCACATGGCTTTAAGTAGGAAAACAGAAACCCAGCCCATGGCCAAGTAAAGTCCCACGGAGACAAATTTATATTTGCCGGCAAAAAAGAATTTGAAAATAGACCCAGCCAGTACAAAAGCCCAAAGAATAGCTAAGAATAGAAATGCTTTTTCTCTTGGCAAAACTGTCAAAATCATCGGGGTATATGAGCCAGCAATCAGGAAATAAATAGAGATATGATCCGCCTTCTGAAAATGGTCCTTCCGATGACCGGGCTTGGCAAGGTGATATAAAGTTGAACTAGAATAGACCATCAAGATCCCGATTGAAAAGGCCATGCAGGCCAATAAAAAGCCAGGTTCTTCAAATCCATTTGCCCGAAGCAATAAAAATGGAATTCCAACAAGGCCCAAGATAAAGCCTATACCATGCGACCAAGCATTATAAAATTCTTCTTTATCAGTTTGGAGTCTTTTCAGCATTATAAATAGTAGCTCTTCTCAAAGGTAGGATCATTTAAAAGAAAACACCCGAATCTGAAGACTCGGGTGTTTTTAAGATTTCTGATTTTAGACTTCTGATTCTTTAGAAAACTCCCTTAAAGCCTTCCATTTTCTGGTCTACCTGGGTATCGACCATAAATGAAACCATCACGCCTTCCCAAGCCATAGTTACTTTGGCTACTTTGTTGTCTTCTGCAGAGATATGGTACTGTAATCTTTCGGTTTTTCCACCTCGAGTGGTCATCCCTTTGAAAGCAACAGCATCATCCTTAGATACTGCTTCCTCGTCAATTTTACCGTCTTTCATGTAAGCAAAAACAGAAGCTGCTTTACTGTTTAGATGCACCATCCAATCACCGGATTCCATTGGAGTCATGAAGATTGAATACTTTCCTGCACGAAGGTTTTTGCCACCCACACTTACTGGGGTTGAGAATTCGATCACTGTCTGTGCATTTGCACCCGCTCTCCAAGTCACACCGTACTTTTCGATTTCACCAAAAATTTTCCGGCCTTTTACGGCAGGAGAAGAGTATTCAATTGTGATTTTGGAAAAGCCAACTACTTGAGATACAAAAGCAGCTGGGCTTGGAGCAGGAGCTTGAATTTGCGCAAAAGCGGAAAATGTTGCTGCCATAAAAAAGGCTAAAGCAAAGAATAGAGTTTTGATGTTTTTCATTTGAGTTTAGATTAATTAGACCGAAAGTTAACCAAAAATTCTATGAGATGTTTTGCTTTTTGGGCAAGTATGTCTACTACTGGATTATAAAGGCCTGTTCTTTTTAAGAGTTGTGGCATGCCTTTTTGGATAGATATGGGATTCTGATTAAAGTGAAAAGAATGATTTACTTCTTCAAGATCGAATTGATAAAAGCCACACTCTGTGGAATCTGCTCTACTGATCTGGAACTTTCGTCTTCTATAGTCAGGTAAGCAGTCCCTTGTCTTTTAGCTTCTTTGATAAGCCCTGCGATATTAATATCTCCGGTGCCGAGCACCACATTGGCTTCTACATCGCCGTGACCATCTTTGGATCCAGGTGTTCCTTTAGCACGGTCCTTTAGATGCAGCATAGGGAATTTCCCTGGGTAAGATTTCATGATTTTTAGCGGATCTCCACCTCCCATTTTTACCCAAAACACATCCATATTGAAAGCGAAATTCTTGGCATTTTTTAGCATATAATCCATGGGTACTATTCCTTCATCTTTGACGAATTCATAACCATGAGGGTGGTAAAGTAGGGTGATTCCTTCGCTCTGAAGTTCTGCTCCAGCTTTGTTAAAAAGGGCCGTCGCTTCTTTCATGTTTGCTAAAGAAATAGGGCCGTCAGGATGGGCTATCCAATAGCATGTGGCATATTTCGCACCGGCTTTTTTAGCGTTATCGATAATGGGCTGTAAGTCTTTACTTAGTTCATCATATTCTGCTCCTACGCCAATAGTCTTAAGCATATTCTCGGCAAGGATTCTTTCGTACTCAGTCTCTGACATACCATAACCCCCTCCACCTTCTAG
>CAWUWQ010000196.1:0-5704 GCA_963926065.1 uncultured Algoriphagus sp. | reverse complement strand
AAATCATCCTTCAAACTGGGCCCCATATACGATTGGGATGAGCTTTTGGGGAGAGAATATTTGGCCAGTTTTTTGGAAGAGGCCTCGAAAAATTGGAAATCTATTGAGGAACTACAGGCTCAAAAGTTAATTCAATCGGAGCTGCTTGCCCCAATGGGAAACCAAGAAGTATGGGCTGCTGGAGTAACTTATTATCGAAGTCGTACGGCTCGAATGGAGGAGTCAGAAGATTCTGGAGGTGCGACTTTTTACGATAAAGTCTACAATGCCGATCGTCCGGAGCTTTTTTTCAAAGCCACTGCTTCTCGGGTTTCTACACCAGGAGGAATAGTCAATATCCGCAAAGATTCGACTTGGGATGTACCTGAGCCAGAGCTGACTTTAGTGATTTCCCCAAAAGGGAAAATACAGGGCTTTACCATCGGGAATGATATGAGTAGCCGAAGTATCGAAGGCGAAAACCCACTTTATTTGCCACAGGCGAAAGTGTATGAAGGATGTGCGGCAATTGGGCCTTGTATTTTGATTCAGGAAGAAATCAGCGAAAGCACAAAAATAAATCTCGAAATCCATCGTGAAGGCAAAGAGGTGGCAAGCGGGGAGACCGATCTGACCCAACTCAAGCGTAAGCCAAAGGAATTGGCCGAATGGCTTTACCGAGCAAATACATTTCCCATCGGATGTCTGATGATGACAGGGACGGGAATTGTCCCGGATGGATTTACCCTAAAAGAAGGAGATCAGGTGAAGATCTCGATTGAAGGAATAGGGGTATTGGAGAATTCGGTGGGGTTGATTTAAATAATTGGAATAGGTCAATGATAACTGGGGGATATCTACCGAAAAAAAAGAGGGATATACAAACGTTATCACCCTTATTAATCAGGTATAAATTTTTTACAAGGAATGCTATCGGATAGCAAATCAGGTAACTAACATTGGACAAAAAGCGAAGGGTAAAAGGGAATACACCAGTCAAAGAAACAACAAATTAGCCATGTCCTACGATAGCTACCTCGCCGAACGAATTGAGCGGATTCTAATGGATCGAAAAGCCAATTTTTACCAAAAGGCAATGATGGGAGGCTTGGTTTTTATGGTGGAGGAAAAGATGTGTATTGGAATCGTAAGAGATAAAAAAACCAATGGAGATCGGATCATGGCGCGGATTGGTGAGGAATCAGAAGCTCAGTATTCCAATCGGATTGGCTGCAGGCCTATGGAATTTACCGGTCGACCGATGAAGGGTTTTGTGTTTGTTTATCCAGAAGGCTATGACTTGGATGACGACTTGGAGTTTTGGGTGGAATTAGCCTTAGCATTTAATCCATTGGCTAAAAAGAGTAAAGGAAGAAGCTGAGGGTATTTTCTGGTTTGTTCTATTATTTTAAGACAACTAATAACCTCTTCGTAAATCTGAGCGTTCAAAAGCTTCAACGAAATACAGCAAACTATGAAAAAGGAACTGGTATTTGCTTTGGTCTTAGGTCTGGGAGTTTTTTCTTGCAAAGAAAGTGAAGAACCCATTACCCAGAGTTCGCTACAATATTTTTTGGTAGGCATCCAGCCTTCGTGGTCTCCAAATATGGATTTTACACCAATTTCCGATTCGCTTTATTATTATCAGTTCAATGACGATGGGACATTCCTCAAGCGAGTGGGAGATCAAACTGCCAAAGGAACTTTTAAAGACCCTGAGATAGATGATTTTGAAGGAATTTTATTGACTTTTGAGGACCAGGATAGCGACCTTATTCACAGCTGTTTTCGTGGTGAAGAATATCTAACCAGCTTGGGGAACAACGAACTGGCAGGCACTTGGGAAGCATGTGATGGACCTAAGCTTTTTTTCAAGGCGATTTCCAATTCCAATCGACCTAATTAAGCTGTTTTCTTCATTGTTTGTAACTTTGAAGAATGATCAACTTTTTCCAAAACACACTCAAGCTTCCAAGTTTTCCAGCCGGCTATCATTTGATTACTGATCAAGTCGAAGAAGCTATTCCGGAGATTAAAAGCATTCAAATCGGCTTTCTCCAAGTATTTATACAGCACACTTCCGCAGCGTTGACTATCAATGAAAATGCTGATCCCACTGTTCGTAAGGATTTCCAAACCTTTGTAAATGAATTAATTCCAGAGTCTTATCCACGGTTTGTCCACACCTACGAGGGGGCGGATGATATGCCTGCGCATATTAAAGCCAGTTTTTTTGATAGCAGCCTTCAAATCCCCATAACTCAGGGAAAACTTAATCTGGGAATTTGGCAAGGAATTTACCTTTGTGAATTTCGCAGAGCAGCAAGTGGTAGAAGCATTATTTTGACTGCATATGGAATTTGAGAGTCAATCTATTGTGGAGATTATCAGCAGAATTGACCATTAATATAAAAGCCAGTGAATTGGTGAGGTAGGAGAATAACTTTGCGAAGTACCTCCAACCTATGAGAAACCTAGTTTTTACCCTATTTCTGTTATTTTTTATTACCGCTGCATTTGCGCAAAAAAAGGAAATTTCTGCTCAGAGTAATGCCTTTGCTTTCAAGCTAAAAGAACCAATCAAATTAGACGGGGTTTTAGATGAGGCGATTTGGATGGATGCAGAAGGCTGGAATGGGGATTTTATGCAGTACTTTCCATCTGATACCTCCAAGTCAAAAATAAAAACCCGAGTAAAGGTCGCCTTTGATGACAATAACATCTACTTGGCAGCGATCATGGAGAACAATGAGGATCGGGATTACATCTCTACCTCTTTGCGGAGAGATTATCGAGGCGAGGCCAATGACGGTGTGACCTTTGTTTTTGACACCTTTAATGATAAAACCAACGCATTTCAGTTTGGAGTAAATCCGTATGGCGTGCAGCGGGAAGGGCTTCTTTCCAATGGCGGTTCAAGATCTGAGGATCTGAGTTTGGCTTGGGATAACAAATGGTTTGCAGAAGCTACTATTCTGGAAGATCGCTGGGTAGTAGAGGCCATTATTCCACTTTCCACGCTTCGATTTCAAGATGGCTCCCAAAACTGGAATGTAAATTTCTATCGAATAGACAGCCATTTGCCAGAGCGGAGTACTTGGTCTCCTATTCCAAGAAACTTTTCCATTATCTCGCTCGCTTTTTCACGGAAACTTATTTTCGAAGAGCCCCTGCAAAAGAATTCTGCCAATATTTCTTTGATCCCCTATATAGCAGGTAGAACATCCAAGAACTTTATCGAAGGAACTCAGGAAGATCTAACTCCAGCTATTGGAGGGGATGCAAAAATTGGAATTGGTCCTGCTTTGAACTTGGACCTCACGGTCAACCCGGACTTTTCTCAAGTTGAAGTTGATGAGCAGGTGACCAACTTAGATAGATTTGAGATTTTCTTTCCGGAGCGCCGGCAGTTCTTTCTAGAAAATGGAGATCTTTTTGCCAGTTTTGGTCATCCGCTGGCAAGACCGTTTTTTTCCCGAAGAATCGGAGTGGACCGAGATGAAAACACTGGTCAAAACATTCAGAATAAAATCATTTATGGAGCGAGACTTTCAGGAAAAGTCACCGATGACTGGCGCGTGGGGATGATGAATATGCAAACTGCCTCAGATGAAGAAGCCGGAATTTCAGGAAAAAACTTCAGTGTTTTGGCTTTGCAAAAGAAGATCTTTAATCGCTCAAATATTGGGATGATTTTTGTCGATCGGGAGTCTTTGGCGCTGGATGAAGATCAAAGTTTATTTGACCCGAATGCATATAATCGCCTTTTGGGATTGGAATATAACTTGGCTTCTGCGGATAACAGATGGGTGGGTAAGGCCTTTTACCATAGAACTTTTGAAAAAGATCTTGGGAAAAAACCAGGGACTTTCAATGCTTACCTTCTTTATAATGACCTGCATTGGAGATGGAGTGCCAGCTATCTTGATATAGGCGAAAGCTATAATCCTGTGGTGGGCTTCGTACCACGAGTGGATTACAAGCGCTTCAATCCGGATATCGCGTATAGCTTTTTCCCAAAATCTCGGATCATCAATCGGCATGGTCCCAAGCTTGAATACGAATTGAGATGGAATGAAAACCTCGGTACCACTGACCGGGATTTTAATGTTAGCTATGAAGTAAGGTTCCAATCTTTGGCACAGTTCACCTTGACCCAGAAGAATAGATACATTTACTTATTCAAAGATTTTGATCCTACGCGAACGGGCGGAGAGCCACTTTCTGCAGGTACTGGTTATTATACCAACACGCTTGGATTTATGTTTCAAAGCAATCCCCGGAAGGCTTTTAACGTGATGTTGCTGTCTGATTTCGGCGAGTACTTCACAGGAACGATAGCAAGTGTGGGAGGGGCAATGGCCATCCGAATGGGCTATAAAGCCAATATTTCGATGAACTTCAGCTACAATAAAATTGAGTTGCCAGAACCTCAAAATGACGCAAATCTTTTACTAGTAGGCCCTCGAATTGACCTGACATTTACTAAAAATCTATTCTGGACAACCTTTATCCAGTATAATAATCAAATTGATAACTTGAATATCAACACGAGGCTGCAGTGGAGATATGCGCCAGTTTCGGATATGTTTATTGTCTATACGGATAATTATTTCCCGGGAGACTTCATTCCAAAACAACGGACATTAGTATTTAAATTGAATTATTGGTTGAATCTATAGGGAACTAGAGAGGTAAACCCTTATTTCATTGCCTCCACTCGAGCCTTTTCCCCAGTCATCAAGATTCTCCGAAAACCATCTTTGGTATCTGTGCTCACCTCTTTACCCAAGACTTTTACTTTCGTATACGCTTCAGGAATTTCAATAGAAATTCCCCATTTTTTCTCGGTTTGAGTGACTTCGATCGAGAGTTCATTGCCAGACTTTTCATAAGTCAAGGATATTTCATTGTCCCCAATAAGTACCTTTTGAATACTGGCATTTTCCCAATCGCTAGGCATCTGCGGGCGAATATAGATTACTCGATTGCCTGCGTCAGGCTTAATCCCAAAAAACTGGGTGATGATCGGCACAGCGAAACTATACATATTCCAAGCTTGGGTAAACATGCCGTAATCCGGTGAAACTTCATAAAGCGAACCGGGAAGCGCAAAGCCGAAACTTCGAGTCATTCGCTTGAGGTAATCCAAAGCTCCATCGGGATTGGCGTAGTTATTTTCACCGATCGCTTGTACGCCTGTCGGCAAAGTCATCACCGCACCGGTGTAGGAGAAAATTTTGCTTCCTGAAAAAGTGCCATCCTCATTTGCGGCTTGTTCATCCCTATCGATTCCAGTCACAAAAACCCCAAATGGATTGGTGTATTTTTGGCCAGTGACTAAAGCAATTTTAGCCTTCTCCGGATCAGCAATTCCCGTTTCCATTGGCGTGTTGACTACCCAGTTGTGGTAGAGGACAAAGCCCTGTTTCTGGTCTTTTGGCAAGGTGGATAACTTAGCTTTTGTAGCCCTCAATTCTTCTACCGCCCAAGGCTTATTCAAGGTGTCCGCGCGGATTATCGCTCCGTCAATCAACTGAAGAGCTTCTTCTGCTGTTCCTATAAAATCTGCATAAGAGCCGAATTCCGGAACCCAAAAATCGGCATTGATCTTTTCTGCTAAGGCATCAGCTGTTTGTTGATAACTTTTTGCGAGTTCAATTTCCCCTAGTATTTCAGCCATCTGAGCAGCATCGGCAAAAGCCTTTTGACTGTAAGCAGCCAC
>CAWUWQ010000195.1:0-8076 GCA_963926065.1 uncultured Algoriphagus sp. | reverse complement strand
GTTTCACGTGCTTTGAGATTAGGTTCGCATTCGATGATTTCTCCTCCGTATCCCTTCACTGCTTTTTTCTTGATTTCAGGCGCATTGGAAGGCATCACGATGTAAGAAGGTATTCCTGCGACAGTTGCTGCTCGGGCAAGTGCTGCAGCATGGTTTCCACTACTATGCGTGGCTACACCTTTTTTCTTTTGTTCCTCGGTTAGTTTCATGACCGCATTTGCCGCCCCACGTGCTTTGAAAGCGCCGACTTTCTGGAAGTTTTCACATTTGAAATAAATCTCACAGCCAGCCATCTCATTGATGGTGGAGTTAGTCAGAATTGGAGTTTTATGAATAAAAGATTTGATCCGGACTGCGGCAAATCGAATGTCGTTCAGGGAGGGGAAGTGGGTGTTTTCCATGCCGAAAAGTAGGGATTTCTTTTTGCCTAAAAAACGTTCGAGGAATGAATTGAATAGATAATCTGCCGATGATTTAGTGTTTTGAATAATTTTTTAAATCTTCGGGGATGAATTGGAATGAGTTTGATTTTTTCCCGATCATGGGAGAGCCACTTACAGCGCAAAATTCAATGAAATTGGATTTCAGCCCTGCCAACGCGGACCTTAAAGAGGTAGATTTGGGAAATACAGCAGTATTCAATGCCTTTGTATTTGATCAATTGAAGCAATCCGGAAAAACCTACGGCGTAGGCGGCTATCTAGAGCATCGGGCGATTTACAGGCGAAGTGATCGATTTGAGACTTTGGAAGCTGACTTTCGGAATATTCATTTGGGAGTAGATGTCTGGACAACTGCTGGTGCCGCGGTGTTTGCACCTATGGATGGGGAAATTTTTTCCATTCAGGATAATGAAGGATTTGGGGATTACGGCCCAACTATCATCCTGAAACATCATCTAAATGGCAAGTCACTGTATTCACTTTATGGGCATTTGACCAAAACAGATTTGCAGCTTTTTGAAAAAGGGCAGGAAGTCAAAGCCGGAACTGAAATTTGCCATGTCGGTCCTTTCCCTGAAAATGGGGACTGGCCTCCGCATTTACATTTCCAACTCATGTGGGAACTAGGGGAGAAATTTGGAGATTATCCTGGGGTATGTGCCAAGCGGGATTTAAACTATTATGCTGAAAATTGCCCTAATCCCAACTTAATGCTAATCTGTGAAGTTTTGGATTAAGTGTTTGCTTGGGTAATCAGTCTTAATCCTTCCAGCGTAAGATTCCGGTCCACCTCATCGAAAACTTTCTCCAAGGGAGTCAACACACCAGAGAGTCCACCTGTGGCAATTACCCTAAAATCCAGTTGGGCTTCTGTACTGATCGTCTCAATCATTCCTTTGATCAAGCTGCTGTAGCCATAAAATATTCCAGCTTGGATCGCATGAATTGTGTTTTTCCCAATGGCAGATTCTGGCACTTTGAGTTGGACTTCAGGGAGTTTGGAAGTGTTGGAAAATAATGATTTGACAGCAGTTTTGATTCCTGGGACAATATTTACACCGATTACTTCGCCTTGCTGATCAACTACTGTGAAAGTAAGGGCCGTCCCAAAATCCACAATAATCGCGGCTTGGTGATGTCTCGAAAAAGCAGCCATTACATTACACATTAAATCCGTCCCTATTTCTTGTGGACGGTTTGTTTTGACTAGAAGCTTGGCATAGCTCTTAGCAGAAATGAGATAGGGTTTTTTGCCTAAGAAGTTTTTGCAAAAGTCAGTTATTGCTTTGTTGATTTCGGGTACCACCGAACTAAAACCGATCTTTGCGATATCCTGAGGTCCTATTCCATGCTCTAAAAAATATAAGGGCACCTTGTTGCTGAGCTGAGTACCGAGGGTATCAAAATTCGTTTCCAATCGGAATTGATTTTTCCATCGGTTTTCCTTTTGATCATATAGGGCAAAAACTACATTAGAATTACCTGCGTCAATCGCTAAAAACATATCCCTTGGTTTTGGCTAAATTTAGCCTTTCCTTAAGTTAAAATCCAAAATTCAAATCAAACTCCAATCAAATGTTTTCAATTCGAGCCGGAAAAACCGAGGATCTACCTCGTATTTTAGAATTAATCAACGAACTCGCTGTATATGAAAAGATGCCCGCAGAAGTCATCAATACAGTTGAACTGATGGAAAAGGACGGCTTTGGCCCAAATCCCGCCTACGGTTTTTTTGTCTGTGAGAAAGAAGGCACAGGAGAAATTGTTGGAACGGCGATTTATTACTATCGCTATTCTACCTGGAAGGGAAAGCGGATTTATCTCGAAGATCTTATTGTCACCGAATCCGAAAGAGCTCAGGGAGCTGGAAAATTGCTTTTTGACCGGATTATGGCTAAAGGTCTTGAAGAAGGTTGTACTGGGATGATGTGGCAAGTGCTGGATTGGAATGAGCCTGCAATTAATTTCTACAAAAAGTACTACCAAGCGACCTTAGAGGGAGGTTGGTTGAATGCTCACCTTCAGGATTATGAGCTTAAAGCATTGTTAAAATAAACATAAAAAAAGACCAGCTTTAGCTGGTCTTTTTGATTGAAAAATATTTTTCAACTTATGATTTCATAGAATAGTTAGGCGCCTCTCGGGTTACGCTTACATCGTGCGGATGTGATTCTTTTACCCCAGCTGCTGTGATTTTAACAAATTTCCCATTTTTCTGAAGGTCTTCTATGGTTTTAGTGCCACAATAACCCATGCCAGCCTGAAGTCCCCCTACCAATTGGTAAAGCACTTCTGACACTAGGCCTTTGAATGGTACTCTACCCACGATTCCTTCTGGGACTAGCTTTTTGACATTATCTTCAGCATCTTGGAAATATCGGTCTTTGGAACCAGATTCCATGGCTTCGAGTGATCCCATTCCTCTGTAAGATTTGAATTTTCTCCCTTCGAAAATGATCATTTCACCTGGGGCTTCTTCAGTGCCTGCTAGCAATGAACCGATCATAATTGAACTCCCACCTGCAGCAATAGCCTTTACTAAATCTCCAGAATATCTGACTCCGCCATCGGCAATAACTGGTACGCCTCTTTGCTTTAACACCTCAGCACATTCGAAAACTGCTGAAAGCTGAGGTACACCTACTCCTGCGATAATTCGAGTGGTACAGATAGATCCAGGGCCAACGCCCACTTTAACTGCATCAGCTCCTGCATCAGCAAGTGCTATCGCAGCTTCGGGAGTGGCAATATTCCCTACAATTACCTCCAAATCAGGAAAAGTGTCTTTGATTTTTCTGCAGGCATCTATTACTCCCTTGGAGTGGCCATGTGCAGTATCGATAGATATAACATCCACTCCGGCGTTTTTAAGTGCTTCCACCCGTGCCACGATATCTGCTGTCACTCCAACTGCAGCCCCCACTCGAAGTCTACCATATTCATCCTTACAGGCATATGGCTTGTCTTTTCGTTTGAGGATATCCTTATAAGTGATCAATCCTGTCAACTTATATTCGTCATCAACGATTGGTAATTTCTCGATTTTATATTCTTGAAGAATTTCCTCAGCCTCTTCTAAGGATACTCCTGATTTGGCTGTAATGAGCTTATCAGTAGTCATAATCTCTCGAATAGGGCGACTTTGATCTTTGATAAATCGCAGATCTCTATTTGTGATGATGCCTTTTAGAATTTTGTTATGATCTACTACCGGTATTCCCCCAATTGAAAATTCGCGCATGATAGCTTCGGCATCTCGCACAAAAGCATCGATATGAAGCGTAATTGGATCTAAAATCATCCCAGCCTGAGATCGCTTTACCTTTCTCACTTGAGCCGCCTGCTGCTCGATGGACATATTCTTGTGAATAAATCCAAGACCACCTTCCAAAGCAATAGCAATTGCCAATTCAGATTCCGTAACTGTGTCCATCGCAGCGGAAACCAAAGGAATGTTTAATCTTATTTTCTTGGTGAGTTGGGTTGAGGTATCAGTGTCTCTGGGAAGGACTTCTGAATAACCTGGGACTAAAAGCACATCATCATAGGTGAGTGCTTCGTAGAGGAACTTATCGGAATTTCTATTCATGGCAAATATTGGATATAGGTAACCCTATTTGCCCGTCAAAGTTATACACAAAATCTTAAGCAGGCGCAGACCCTCCAAAATATATTTTGAATTGGCCAATTTAATTGATAGAAAAGACCTGAAAATTCTGAATGCTTACTTAAAATAAACTTTTCCCTTGCAGGCTGATCCATAGAATACCTGAACTCAGTAAGAAATATACAATTCCAAAAGCTGACATCTTAAGGGGTTCATTTTTGAAAACATACCAGCCCACTAGGGACAAAACCTGTAATGCATGTAGCCCCAGAAAGTGAAAGATTCGAAGATCACCATAGGCTTTGGCCCAACCCAAAAGGAAATAACCATCCTGTCCATCTACTGCACCTACAGTATGACTCAGTCTTCCTGCCATCAAATAACCCTCATAGCCACCGATCAAAAAAATGATTAATCCAAATTGAATTCCACGTTTGTAGCCTTTTGGAATCGTATTTAGTTGGGAAATCAAAAATAGGAGATAAATGAAACAAAGGGAATTGAGGAAGATCAGAATTCCCATAGTTCCGAAAATTGTACTATCGATTGGGTTGGAAATATTAAAATGAGATATTTTGCCTAGATATGCCTGATAGCTGATCAGCACTAATTCGGCTGTCAATAAAATAAATACAGTCCTCGAAATAACTTTTACAGCTTTCCTGTTGGGAATATCCGCCATAATCCAAGCAATCGTCCAAAATAAAATAGTCGTGGAGATATAGAATTTTAAGGGTTTGTTCCAAACACTCACACCCAATAATTCGCGTGAATCAAAAAGTGGGAGAATCGCAAGAGCGACAAAAATAAAAAAGTAAAACAGTCCTGAATCCGCAAGAAGAGGGTTTCTCCGACGTAGTTCAGTAAGCCAACGGATCATAAGGATGCTGAGGATATTTTCTTAGATGAATGACACGGACCAAAATGTATAACAGTAAACCTGTAGGTCCCAGCAAAAAGGTGAAAACCAAGCATGGAAGCAGAATCCAACGGTTTATTTTCCGCTTATCACCATCATTGCAGATCCACATGCCTGTAAATAAATCAAAAACGAGGTAGTGGATCCAGCCCGCTAAGACAGCTTCATCTTTCCCGAAAAGTAATTTGACATTGGCTAAAGTGTCAAAACCACCCTGCGAATCTCCCCCAATACCTTGAAGGATAAAGAAAAGGTAAAGGCAAGCCATGAAGACAAAAACTGCGGAGAACAGAAAAGTATAGACCCATCGTTTCTGGTATAAAACGAAAAGTAAAACCCAGCTCAGAAGAGCCGTTGAGTTTGCGATGGAAAAAACAAGTTCTAAGTCCATTTCAGAATCGTTAAAACTGAATTTACTAATATCTTTTTGGAAATCAGAAGCTTACTGCATTACTTTTTTTTCTGGAGCCTAGCAATGTAGAATCCATCGAAGCCACTTTCATGAGCAAGAACTTTTTGATCTTCGATCAATTCAAAGTCTTTTCCTGCCTCTGAAGCTAAGAATTTTGCTACTTGATCTTGGTTTTCAGAAGGAAGAATACTGCAAGTAGCATAGACCATTTGGCCGCCAGGCTTCACCATCGAGGGGTAAGATTGGAGGATTTCCTGTTGAGTCTGTCGGACTTTTTCGATCGACTCTTCGCTTAATTTCCATTTGGTGTCGGGATTTCTCCGAAGAACCCCCAGACCAGAGCAAGGCACATCCAATAAGAGACGATCAGCTGTTTCTTTGAGGCGCTTAATAGTTTTAGAACCTTCGATTACTTTACGCTCTATGATGGATACCCCATCTCTTCGAGCCCGAAGCTTAGTTTGCTGCAGTTTCCACTCCTCTACATCCATGGAAAGCACCTTGCCTTTATTTTGCATCAAAGCAGCGAGATGAAGTGATTTGCCTCCTGCGCCTGCACAAGCATCGATTACGCGCATTCCAGGCTCTACTGCTAGCGCCAAAGCTACCAGCTGGGAAGATGCATCTTGAACTTCAAATAGGCCTTCCTTAAAAGCGGGATTTCTAAACACGTTGGTTCGCTCATCCAAAATCAATGCATCAGGATAGCCCTTGATTATGTGAGTTGCAATATTGTCTTCGGCAAGTCGGTTTTTCAATCGTTCCCGAGTTATTTTCAAGGTATTCACCCGAAGTACGACTTGAGCTTCTTGATTAAGCGCATGAATTTCATTTTCCCAAGAGCCACCAAGCTCTTTTTTGCCCAATTCATACAGCCAATCCGGCACAGATTCCAGTTTTGCTGGATCGTCCAACTTTTCGTATTTGTCTTGGAGCTTATCAGGGTTGATTCGAGCAAATTCCTCCCAAGGTGGAAGTGAATGTCCCTGCATTAACCAATACGTGCCAAACAGATCATAATAATCTTTGGAAGGACTTAAAAAGTTGATCAATCTCCACCAGCGAACCATCTCGTAAGTAGTCTCCGCAATAAATGAACGGTCTCTTGCGCCCCATTTTGGGTTTGATTTCAACGTCCGCTCTATGACTTTGTCAGCGTATTGTCCTTCTTCAAAAATTGCTTGCAAAGCGGTATGTACTCCGCGGATGGTATTGTTATGTAGCTTCATGGAAATAATATTCTCTACAAAGGTAGAATTTCTTTCGGTTGTTCAGATTTCTAGAATTAAAAGGGAGTGAAAATCAACCCAAATCGATTCCCCGCTCTAGATTCTTTCGAACGAAAATCAGAGAAATTCTCAAAGAAAGATTGGTAGGAAGCATTGTAAGGATTAGGTGCAAGCAACATTAATCAGGCTCGGATTTGGATCATTGATTTCTTGGAGCAGGAGCTCGAGTAGGTTTGCTCTGATTTCCATCTTCAACAAATCATTGGCCGGATACTACTTGAAAATTCAGGATCAAGATCAGGTGATACTTCTCCTTTGACGCTTTTTTGCAATCTGAAACGTCGATTCCAATCCAAATTTCAGAATCGAATCGAGCAAACCCAGCAGTAGAAAATAGCATGAATAGTACGAAGAAGTGGAAATTTATCGCAGAGGTAGATTTAGGTTTGTTATTTTTACAGACATCAGAACCATATGATCTAAAAACCATGTCCACTTTTTCAGAATTAGTTAAAAAACTTTCGTCTCAACTTGAAATCTACGATGCACAAGAGGCTGAAAGCCTAATTAATTGGCTTTTAGAGTATCATCTAGGTTTGAGAAGAGTCGATATGATGCATTTTTTGGAGGAAAAGGACTTGCCGGAAAAACTGTTTGAGGATTTGGATCGGCTGAAAGCTGGAGAACCAATTCAATACATCTTAGGGAAGGCTCCTTTTTATGGACGTGAATTTCTGGTCAATTCTTCCACGCTGATTCCTAGAAATGAAACCGAAGAGTTGGTTCATCTGATTCTCAAGGAAAATAAATCATCAGGCTTGAAAATCTTGGATATCGGTACAGGTACTGGTTGTATTCCGATTTCTTTGGCTTTGGAGTTGGATCAGCCTGATGTTTATGGATGTGATATTTCGGAAGAAGCCCTTGAGATAGCTCAGAAAAATACAAAACTGCTCCATGCGACGGTGACATTCTTGAGATGTGATATCTTGAAAGCCCTCCCTACGGTAGATGAATTGGATATTTTGGTCAGTAATCCACCCTATATTCCTGAAGCAGGAAAATCAGAAATGCATCGTAATGTTCTCGATTTTGAGCCGGGATTGGCACTTTTCGTCCCAGATAATGACCCCTTACTTTTTTACAAAGTGATTGCAGATCAGGGCAAAAGACTTCTCAAAGTTGGAGGAAAAATCTACTTCGAGATTCATGAAGATTTCGGCAACGAGGTGACTTCATTGTTGGACAAACTAGGATATTCTGAGATCAGATTGCTGAAGGACCTGAATGGGAAAGAAAGAATTGTGGTGGGAAAGTGGCGGTAAGAAGTTAAAATCAGACTTGCCGTTTTATTCACAAACGACTTTAGTGATGTGTCCCAAGATTTAGAAATTTTTGAAGTAGACTAGGGGGAGGGTTGTCTGAAAACCAAAATCCAAAGCTTGCATTTAGGTTTGTCTTATTAC